>JBMORB010000120.1:0-23744 GCA_049320925.1 Thermodesulfobacteriota bacterium
GCCTGGGCGAATACACTATTTTTATGAACTGTGACAAGTTCAAACAGGCCACCGGGTGGAAGCCCCGCTACACCTCCCGCCAGACCTTCGAGTCCTTTCTGGCGGCCCGCAAGCGCGACGCCAAAGACAACCCCATTCAGGCCACCCTGTCCTGGATATTCAAAAGCGGGCCCCGCACCCGGCCCACCATGGCGGTGCTCAACGTGTTCCGGCTGGGCAAGGTGCCCGGCCTGCGCCGGGCCATTCCCTGGATGAATCCCAAAAAGAACAGCATGAGTTACCTGCCGGTCAACCGCAGCCTGGGCCAGGTGGTGGACCAGGTGCTGCCGGCCCAGGTGGTTCACGATTTTATCGACGCCGCCAATATCTTTGTCATCATGGACAAGTGCGGATGCCGCCTGGCCCGCAAATGCCAGCACCACACTCCGGACATCGGCTGCCTGTTCATGGGAGAAACCGCTCTCAAGATGCCCCACGGGGTCAGCCGCCGGGTGACCCGGGAGCAGGCCCACGCCCACGTGGACCGGGCCATCAGCGTGGGCCTGATCCCCATGACCGGCAAGGTGCGGGTGGACAACTTCATCTTTCTGACCCCGGACCGCAGCAAGCTTTTGTCCGTGTGCTTCTGCTGCCATTGCTGCTGCATGATGACCGCGTTCAAACATATCCCCGGCGATTACCTTGACGGCATCATGCCCCGCATCGAAGGCCTGGAAATCCGTGTTACCGACGCCTGCGTTGGCTGCGGCACCTGCGTGGAGTTCTGCGGGTTCGGGGCCATCGCCATTGAAAACGGCAGGGCGGTTCACAACGACCAGTGCCGGGGCTGCGGCCGCTGCGAAACCCGGTGCCCCCAGGGCGCGGTCAGAATCACCATCAACAACCCCCACGTCATCGAGGATGTTAAAAAGCGGATCGAACAGTACGTGGACTATAAGGGAACGGCGGCCTGAAAATGAAAGAATCCACCAAGCGCATCATTCGTTACCACGGTTTGAGGCCGGACCGGGCCTTTCACAACTGGCTCTATTTCGCCCACTATAAAATCTACGTCAAAACCATGCTGGCCGCCGGCCGGTTCCTACAGAAGCACTTCGGCGGCATGTGGCTGCTCAGCCGTCCCTACAAGGCGGTTTTTGAACGCTACCATTCCAAGGTGATGACCGAGTCTGACGTGCGAAAGATACTCACCTTAAACCGGGAGCTGGACCTGGGCCCCCACAAGCAGGTCATTCCCTACGCCTATGCCAACAAGATCATCTTTGACGAACCGGACTTTATCGTGGTGATGGACTGTCCCTGCCGGCTGCACCGCGAGCACCACTGCGAGCCGGTCACCGTGTGCATGGCCGTGGGCCGCTACTACGGCCAGCTCTGGCTGGAACACTCCCAGAAGTTTCATCCCCGCCGCATCACCCAGGAAGAGGCCCTGGAGCTGGTCCGGTCCCAGCGCGAAAAAGGGTGCATCACCACGGCCTGGGTCAAGGTGGGCACCGGGGGCCGCACCGGCATCATCTGCAACTGCTGCACCTGCTGCTGCGGCGGGCTGGAAGGCATGCGCCTGGTAAAGACCATCAAGGGCGGGGAAAACGTTTCCAACGTGGCGCCGTCCGGCTACAAGGTGGACCACGACCCGGCCCTGTGCACCGCCTGCGGCACCTGTATCTCGGGCTGCATGTTTGGCGCCGTCACCGCCGGCGACAACGGCGCACCCGTCTACAACCGGGCCGCCTGCATGGGCTGCGGCCTGTGCGTGGAGCACTGCCCCCAGAACGCCCGCTCCCTGAACAAGGACTTTGCCGACGGGCTTTTTCCCCTGGACCTCGACATGCTCCAGCAGAAGCGGCAGTAAAAAATCTCGTCATTGCGCGTGAAACGCCGAAGCGATCCCCTTTGCATCCGGACAAGATCGCTTTGCCTTCGGCCCAATGACACATGGTCATGTCACCCCCCGGGTGCCACGGGCAAATGACACCTCAGACGGTCTTGCCCGTACATTTTTTTGCCATCCCTCTCACGGTTCAGGCCGCGGCAGACTTCAGTCTTCCATCTTTTCTGCCCACTCTTTTGCAAATTAAAAATCGCAAATTCAGTCTGTAAAAAACGATGCCGGCCCGGAGGAAACGTTAAGGCGGTCTTGTTGTTTGCCGGGTCGTTATGCTATTTTGACTCGAAAAGCGCGGACGGCCGTGTGCGCCGCGTGAAGATGGTTGCAGAAAGGGAGAAGAAAAGATGGCACAGCAGCCGAAAAATAGTGACTGGGTGTTTGTGGCGGCCGAAGCGGCCGGAGACTGGGCAGGCCAGTTTGTGGCCTATCGGGATGAATCGGCCGGTGTTTCCTATATCCCGGTTTTTTACAAGAAAGAGGATGCCCAGGCCTGTTTTATCAATCTGCCCCGGGAAAAGGGGAAAAAATATGAAATTCAAGCGGTGATGTTTGAGGATCTGGCCAAAGACGCCGGGGCCAGCGGCTGCCTGATCTTCATGCTGGACGCGGAGGGGCACATTCTTTTGAAGATCGATCCCGCCACGGTGGCGTGAAACGGGTGGAATCCGGGGCAAGCCCGGCATGACGGACAGCCCACGGGCAGGCTGCGCTTTGCCCGTGCCACCCGATAAAGGGAATCTTCTAAGGGTTGGGTGCCACGGGCAAACCGGAGGTTGCCCGTGAAAGGCCGGGCAACGGGAACAGCGACAGGCTTTGTTCACAACAGTCGGGATCTGGGTTATCGATTCCGATTTCGATCTCGATCCCGACGGCGATTTCGATTGAAACTGACAGGGGCGTAGCATTTACGCCCCTGATCTGTCTTGAAATGATAAAAACCGCTACATCATTCCCCGGGGCGCGCCGACCATGCCCATTATCAGGCCGATGACCAGGGCCTGAACGATAAAGCCGATCAGGCAGACGCCCACGGCCCGAAGGGTGCTGGTGTAGTCCAGGGCCTGGCGGACGGCGATGACCATGGCCACCAGCATCCAGATGCCGGTGACCATGAAAATGATGGTGCCCAGGCCGGGGATGAAGCCCAGGACGCGAAGAAGCCCCGGCGAACTGGAAAACCCGGTGGTGCGCAGCAGTTCGGCCGGGCTGGACCGGGTCTGGGGTTCGGGCAGCATTCTGGTGCCGATGAAGAAGGCCAGGTAAGCCCAGATAAACCAGCCGGCCAGGGCCGCCAGGGTGCCCATCACAAGGCCGGTAATGCCGCCGGTGCCGAGTGTGCCGATGCCCGCCGCCAGGCTGGAAAGGATCACCACGCCCATGGCCTGGCCCATGGCCTCGCCGTCCGCTTCCACCTCTTCATAGAGATTAACGTCCAGTTTCGCGGCCCGGATCATGCGGTCTGTAAATTGGGACATGATTGCCTCCTTATAAGTTGGGGGGAGTGTGATTATTGCCTGTTGAAACGAAGTTTGCCGATATCGGGCCTGAAGGTCAATCATTTTTTCCGTCACTCCGACCAGGGGCCGGAGTGACGGGGGTGGTATGGATCAATTCTATTCTGGATCATCCGATTCCGCCGTCGCCGGAGGCAGGCGTGTGGCAGATCTTAACTGGCTGTTATATAAGTAATAACAATTTGCAATCACAAGCTGTTTTGTGGAAATGTCAAGTGCAGTTTGATATTTTCACAAAAGTGGGGGGCGGGACGATGGGTGTCATGGGAAAGAGCGCCGCGGGATGAAGCAATGGCCGATGACGGAACAAAGTGATGCTGTTCCGCCATCGGCCATTGGAATGGCAATAAATGTCAGATGGCGTCTTTGCCTTTTTCGCCGGTGCGGACGCGAACGGCCTGCTCCACGGGCAGCACGAAAATTTTTCCGTCGCCCACCTTTCCGGTGAGGGCGGCCTGCTGGATGGCGGCAACCACTTTGTCGGCCATTTCCGCGGCCACCACGATCTCCAGCTTGATCTTGGGCACAAAGTCCACCACGTATTCCGCGCCCCTGTAGATTTCGGTATGGCCTTTCTGGCGGCCGTAGCCCTTGACCTCGGTCACGGTCATTCCCTGAATGCCGAGTTCGTTTAAGGCGTTTTTTACATCATCGAGCTTGAACGGCTTGATTATGGCTTCTATTTTTTTCATGGTCTGTCTCCTTATATAGTATGTAGCCAGGGTTTGGTTTATCAATCCAGCTCAAAGGCCCGTTCGCCGTGAATGGCGTTGTCCAGACCCATCATCTCATCTTCCCGGCTCACGCGCAAGCCGCCGGTAATCATCCGGGTGACATAGACGATAATCAGGGTTGCCACGGCGGTAAAGGCGATGGTGGCCACGATGGATATCGCCTGAATGCCCAGCTGGCCGGGGTTGCCGTAGAACAGGCCGCTGGCCGAGGCGTTGACCGCCGGGTCGGCGAACAGGCCGGTGGCCAGGGCGCCCCAGATGCCGCACACGCCGTGAACGCCGAAGGCGTCCAGGGAGTCGTCGTAGCCGATTCTGTGCTTGAGCACCGACACGCTGTAGAAGCCCAGAACCCCGGCCACCAGACCGATGATCAGGGAGGCGGGCAGGTTGACGAACCCGGCCGCCGGCGTGATGGCGACCAGGCCGGCCACCACGCCCGAGGCAAGGCCCAGCAGAGTGGGCCTTTTGGCCACGATCCATTCGGCAAACATCCACGCCATGCCCCCGGTGGCGGCCGAGGTGTTGGTGGCCAGGAAGGCCGAACCGGCCAGCCCGTTGGCCGCCAGGGCGCTGCCCGCGTTAAACCCGAACCAGCCGAACCAGAGCAGGGCCGCGCCCAGGGCCGTTAAGGAAATGCTGGAAGGGAACATGGCCTCTTTGCCGTAGCCTTCCCGTTTTCCCAGCATCAGGGCCAGCACCAGGCCGGCGATACCCGCGTTGATGTGCACCACGTTGCCGCCGGCAAAGTCCAGGGCGCCCATTTTCGCCATCCAGCCGCCGCCCCACACCCAGTGGGCCACCGGGCTGTAAACAAAGGTCAGCCACAGCAGGCAGAAAACGATCCACGCGGAAAATTTCATCCGGTCCACCACCGATCCCAGCACCAGGGCCACGGTGATGCCGGCAAAGGTGAGCTGGAACAGGGCGAACACCGAGGTGGGAATGGTGCCGGTGATCGCGTCAATGCCGATGCCGTTGAAAAACAGGTGGTCCAGGCCGCCGATGAGGCCGCCTTTGTCCGGGCCGAAGGCCAGGGTGTAGCCCCAGCATACCCACACCAGGCTGCCCAGGCAGTAAGCGGCAAAGGTCATGGCATAGGTGTTGAGCAGGTTTTTGCTGCGGGACATGCCGCCGTAAAACAGGGCCAGGCCGGCCGGGGTCATCATCATCACCAGGGCCGTGGCCACGATGATCCACGCCGTGTCGCCGGTATCCAGCACCGCCTCTTCGGCAAAGGCCGGCAGCACGGACAGCAACAGCGTCGCCGGTACCAACAGAAATTTTTTCATCGAAAGCCTCCTTTTTCAAAATTATGTAATAAAGTCGGAGCGGACCAGGCCGTATCCGTTTTCACCGTGCAGAAACTGGTCGAGCCCCTCGACCTCTCCCTGCTCTCCAATCCGAAATCCCACGCTTTTTTCCACCACAAAGTAGATGGCCAGGGTGCCGGCCACGGCCAGGGCGATGGTGGCGCCGATACCGGCCAGTTGAACGGCCAGTTGATTCCACGCGGTCCACGCGCCACCAGCGGTTTCGGCCGCTTTCTGCATCCAGCTGTCCCGGATGAAGAAGCTCAGCAGAAGCACGCCCAGACCGCTGCCCACGCCGTGAATGCCGAAACAGTCCAAGCTGTCGTCATAGCCCAGGCGGGCCTTGGCCTTCAGGGCGAAATAGCAGGCCATAGACGAGAGGGCGCCCAGGGCCAGGGCGCCGCCGGGCAGCACCACGCCGGCCGCCGGGGTGATCACCACCAGGCCGGCCAGAATGCCGGACACAAACCCCAGGGAGGTGGCCTTGCGGTAAATCAGGGCTTCGATGATGAGCCAGGTCAGGGCGCCGCTGGCCGCTGATATCTGGGTCATGGTCAGGGCCCGGGCCGTGTCCAGGCCGCTTTGCACGGTGGAACCGGCATTAAAGCCGAACCAGCCCACCCACAGCAGGCCCGCGCCCATCATGGTCATGACCATGTTGTTGGGCAGCATGGGGGTCTGGGGATACCCTTTCCGGGCGCCCAGCAGCAGGGCGATGACCAGGGCGCTGACGCCCGCGGAAACATGGATGACCGTTCCGCCGGCCAGGTCGATGACGCCGGCCGCGCCGAGGTTGAAGAGCCATCCGTCCGGCGCCCACACCCAGTGGCACAGCGGACAGTAGACCAGCAGAAACCACAGGGCGATAAACAGAATGTAGCCCCGGAAGTAAACCCGCTCGGCCAGTGCCCCGCTGATCAGGGCCGGCGTGATGATGGCGAACTTGCCCTGAAACATGGCCAGCACGTATTCGGGAACGCCGTTGGTAATGCTGGTGTCGATTCCGTTGAGCAGAAAGTAATCCTTTTTCCAGCCAACGAAGCCGCCCAGGATGCCGTCGCCAAAGGCAAGGGCGTATCCCGCCACTACCCACAGCACGCCGATGACCGCCATGGCCACGAAACTGTGCATCATGGTTCCCAGCACGTTTTTGGTCCGCACCAGGCCGCCGTAAAACATGGCGAGCCCCGGCACCATCAGCAGCACCAGGGCCGTGGAGGTGAGCATCCAGCAGGTGGTGCCGGTGTCTATGGCCGCTTCCGAGGCAAAGGCCGGAAAGATGGGCAGCAACAGAGTTGCCAGTGCCAGTAAAACAGGTTTCATCGTTTTTCCTCCCTGGAGGGTGTTGTCGTCCTGCTTCCGTTCGAACCGCAAAAATGAAAGTTGCCTTGTTTTTCATGCCGGGCTCCGACCCGGCATCCAGATACAAATTGCCCGTGGCACCCGACGTTGAACGATTCCGCCTTTTCAGGCGTCAGCTTGTCCGTGTTGCTTCCGGCATCTGCTTTCCGTTCGCCGCATGCTGCTCCAGCATTGTTTCAATCATGGCCTGTATCCGGCCGGCCTGGTCCGGCGAGTCGACCTTTTCGCCGTCCAGTGTTCTCACGTAAAAGATATCCACCACCTGGTCCACCTTGGTGGCGATTTTGGCCACCCATATGTCCAGGCCGCACCGGAACAGAATGTCGGTGATGGAAAACAGCAGGCCGGGAAAGTCGTAGGCAAACACCTCCACGAGGGTGAAAAAGCTCGACGACTCGTTGTCCACCCGGACCCGTGGCGGCCGCGTGGCAAAGGCCTTTTCCGTTCGCAGGGGCGCGGGCCGGGCCGCGATGGCCGCCGCCAGGTCCAGGTCGCCGGACAGGGCGTCCCGAAGGTGGCGGGCCGCCTTTTCCCATTGCTCGTCTTCATAGATCCGGTCCGCCGGCGGGCTGACCGTGAACACGTCCAGGGCCGTGCCGTTTTTCCAGGTGTAGATTTCAGCCTCCAGGATGTCGAGGCTGTTTAACGTGAACACGCCGGCGATTTTTGAAAACAGGCCGGGCCGGTCCTTGGCGCAGACCGTCACGGTTCGGGCCGTGCCGTTGGCCGCCGGGGCGATGGTCCAGACAAAGTCCCCGTCTTTCAGGCGCCGGTGCAGGGTCATGTGGTCGTAAATCTGTCTGGCCGGCATATAAAGGCAGTAGCGGGGCGGCAGTATCTTCATGTGTTCCAGCAGGGCCTCTTTTTCCGCCGGTGACCCGGCCATGTCCATCAGCTCGCGGGTCTTGTTTTCCACCGTGGCCATGGCCTCCTGGGAAGCCAGCTCCCCTTTTTCAAGGATTTTGAGGACCTTTAAAAACAGGTCCCGCAGCACCGAGGCGGTCCAGTCGTTCCAGGCCTTGGGCCCGGTGGCCATGGAGTCGGCGATGGAGAGCAGGTAAAGCATGGAAAGGGTTTGGGCGTCGCCGATGCGGCGGGCGCAGGCCAGGGCTGTTTCCTCGCTGTTGAGGTCCCGCCGGGTGGCGGTTTTTACCAGCAGCAGGTGCTCTTTTACCAGAAAGGCCACCGGCTCCACGATGTCCGGTCCGTAACCCAGTTCCGAAAGCATGTCGGCCGCAATGTCGGCACCGCGCTCGGAGTGGCCGCCGCCGGCCTCGCCCTTGCCGATGTCGTGCAGCAGGGCGGCCCACAGCAGCACCTTTTTCCGGCGGCCCAGCTCCCGGTAAAGATCGGCGCACAGGGGCTCGGCGCTTTCCCTGGAACCGATCTTTTTGACCCTTTCCAGCGTCAGAATGGAGTGCCGGGCAATAGGGTAAAGATGGTAGCCGTCGTACTGGATCCGGTCGATGATGGTCCCCATTCTCGGAAGGAAGCGATCAAGAAAGCCGGTGTGCAGCATTTCGTTGAACACGCCGGCGCCCGGGGCCCCGGCGGCCAGGATCCGCTCAAAGGCGCGGGCGTGGTCCGGGTCGCGGCGGAAGGTGTCGTCGACCAGAAAGATAAATTCTTTTACGATGCGACGGGCCTCCAGGCTTAAGGGGATGTCAAGCTGCGCGCTCTGTTCGAAAATGGAGAGCAGCAGATCCGGCGCGGTGAGAAGGGCTTCCGGCGCCGCGAAGGTGAGCATGTTCCGGTCAACGGCAAGGCCGGGCGCGACCGACCGCCGGCCGGAACGCCGCCGCCGGAGCCAGGGGCCGTGGGCGTAGCCCGCCTCGGCCAGAAAGGCCCGGTTGGTCTGCTTGATGTATTCCATTTCGCCGTGAAGCCGGCCCAGAAAACGCTCCACCTCCAGCTGGCCGCGGGCCGGCACAAAGCCCATGGCCCGGGCGATGACCTCCTGATGCTCCAGGTAGAGCTGGTCGTATTTCCGGCCGGTGATCAGATGCAGGTGGTTGCGCACGGTCCAGATGAAGCCCAGGGCCTTTTGAAGGTCCGCGTATTCGTCGTGGGACAGGTGACCGTGGTATTCCAGGTCCCGGGCAGTGATGATCCGGGATGTAACGCGGGCGATCCATAAAATGGTGTGGTAATCCCGCAGGCCGCCCACGCCCTCTTTCAGGTTGGGTTCCAGAAGGTTGGCGGAGTCTCCGAACTTCTGGTGACGGTTGATGTTGTTCTGGATCAGGGCCGCGATGACGGACCGGGCCCGGCGGCCGGAGAGCGAGCCGGCCAGCTTTTCCTGAAGTTGAGTGTGCAGGGGCATCATTCCGCACAGAAAGCGGGCGTCCAGAAGGGAGGTGAGCACGTCCGTGTCTTCGCCGGCCAGGCTCAGGCATTCCCTGATCGACCGGGTGGCGTGGCCCACCTCGAATCCCATGTCCCACAGGGGGTAGACGATTTCCCGAATCAGGGCCTCGGCCTCCCGGGGAACCTGTTTTTTGAACAAGAACAGCAGGTCAATGTCCGAATGGGCGCACATTTCCTGGCGGCCGTACCCGCCCAGGGCGACCACGGCAAAGGGGTGTCTGTGAAAATTCATCCTCGGCCCGACCTGGCTGTTTTCAAAGCAGCGGATAAAGTAGTCGTCCAGAATGGCGGTGTGGCGGGCCAGAAAGTCAGCCGGGTGCCGGCCGTCGGCAAAGTCGGCCAGAAGCTGTTTGCGGGCGGCGCACAGTTGCGGCGCCGGAGTGTCGGCATATTTGACTGCGGGTTCCATGGTCATGCTTTCTGTTTATCGCGGATTATTATTGCAACCGGAGTGCCAAACAAAATTTCCATATAACATTTTGATTTTAAAATTTTTTTGTTTTCATGCGGTTTGGTATGAACCTACATTTTTGGAAATTAATAAAAAATATTTAACAAAATTGTGATTTTCAAGAAAAGGGGTGCTCACCGCCGGTTTCGATTCAGGCATCGTGTGCCGGACCACGTCTCCGGCATTCCGGTACACACTGACCATCATGCCTTGCCGGCCGTTCGTGCTGGACTCCGGGTCGGCGGAGTGACGGCCGAATGTGTCATACCGGGCCACAAACCGGCATTCAGGCAAAAGGGCCGGTACCTTATTTGTGAGAATAGGGCCGTGCCAGTTCAGACTCCGGTCCGGGGGGCCGTTTTTAACACGAAGATCAAAAAGGACACGAAGGCCGCGAGGCCTATAATGTCAATGGACTATCGCAGGTTGTCCGGAATTTTGCAGATGGGTATGGGGTCCATTTTGTGCCGGTTGGCCCTGTGAAACCGCCGGTAGATGGCCAGCACCTCTTTGCGGCGGGCCGGCAGGAGCGACGGGTCTTCGCCGGTGGCGTCAAATACCATGGCCCACTCCAGTTCGGGATAGGTGGCGCCGATCTGGCTTTCGTCGGTGCGGTTGTCCGGCCACAGGCCGTCGGTGGGCGGAACATCCAGAATCTCCTGAATGACGCCCATGTGCCGCGCCACTTCGTAAACGTCGGTTTTCATCAGGTCGGCAATCGGCGAAAGGTCCACTCCGCCGTCGCCGTACTTGGTGTAGAATCCCACGCCGAAGTCTTCCACCTTGTTGCCGGTGCCGGCCACCAGCAGGTTGTGGTGGGAGGCAAAGGCGTACAGGACGGCCATGCGCAGCCGGGACCGGGTGTTGGCCAGGGTCCGGGTGTCACCGACCTCTTCGGGCAGGGCCTTTTGCAGGCTGGTGAGGACCCCGGACAGTTCAACGGTATGGGGGTACACGCTGGGAAAATTGGCGGTCAGCCACGCAATGTGTTTCTGGGACAGGGTGACCTGGGCCGGGTCCTGGAAAATGGGCATGTTCAAGGCCCATACCGGTCTGCCGGTTTTCGCGCACAGCGTGGAGGTGACGGCCGAGTCGATGCCGCCGGAAACGCCAACCACAAAGCCTTTTGTCCCGGCCTTGTCGCAATAATCCTTCAGCCATGAAACAATATGGTCGATGACTTTTTGGGTTTTCATCAGCTTCCCTCTTTAAATCGGTATCGGTATCGAAATCGGTATCGACAGCATTCCGCCTGTTTCTGATCCCCTCCAGCCACATGGCGACCTGAAGGTCGCCGCTGCACCGGCCTTCGTGATCTGCCCGGCAGATGCAGCGGAAGGCGTCAGCCTTCCATGCGACTTGCCGCACCCGCCAGGAGCCCGCAGTGACGAGGAACGCCGCGCAACACAGATATTGGGCTTTTCACAAAACCCTCTCTTACTCGCCGATAATTTTAACCAGCACCCGCTTGGGCCGCCGGCCGTCAAACTCGCCGTAAAAAATTCGCTCCCATGTGCCAAAATCAAGCCGCCCGCCGGTGACCGCCACCACCACTTCCCGGCCCATGATCTGGCGCTTCATGTGGGCGTCGGCATTATCTTCCCCCACGTTGTGGCGGTACTGGGAGATCGGGCCGTGGGGCGCCAGTTTCTCGAGCCACTGGTCATAATCGAAGTGGAGCCCCGGCTCATCGTCGTTGATGAAAACCGACGCCGTGATGTGCATGGCGTTGACCAGCACAAGACCTTCCCGAATGCCGCTTTCAACAAGGGCCTGTTCGACCTGGGGCGTGATGTTGATAAAGGCCCGGCGGGTGGGGGTGTTGAAAACAAGTTCCTTGCGGAAGGTTTTCATGGGCCGGAGGCTCCTTTTTGCAAAAAGGCTGTTCGTGATTATAATAACCCTGTATAAACAACAATAATAACTGAAAACTTGCAAGCAAATTTCAAGGAGCCGGATTGTTGAAGGGAAACGGGGTCACCACCATCGTTTTTGACCTGGGCGGGGTGCTGTTCGAACTGTCCGGCATTCACCGGATCTGCCACTGGACGGGCGGCCGGCTGGCGCCGGAGCAGCTGATGGAGCGGTGGCTGGCCTCTCCGTCGGTGCGGGCCTTTGAGCGCGGGAAAATCGGCTTTCCGGAATTCCGGAGCGCCCTGAAGCGGGAACTGGAACTGGCCGTGTCCGACGACGAGTTTGAAACCACCTTCAGGTCATGGATTCAACGGCTTTTTCCCGGCACGCGTAAGCTTCTGGACGACCTGTGGCCGCGCTACCGGCTGGCCTGTTTTTCCAATACCAATGATATTCACTGGAACATTATTCGAAACGATTTTGACGTGCTTTCCCGGTTTGAAAAGACGTTTGCCTCTTTTGAGATGGGGCTGGTCAAGCCGGACGCCGAGGCCTTCGACCATGTGCTGGCACGCCTGGGCTGCCCGCCGGAGCAGGTGCTGTTTTTCGACGACAGCCCCGCCAACGTGGCGGCGGCCGAGGCGCGGGGCATGAACGCCCGCCGCGTGTACGGCGCCGAGAACGCCCGGCAGGTATTATGCGGCATGGGCCTGCTGACCTGAGGCAGGGCCCGCGGATAACCGATGACAAAAAAGACAACCGACCACCTGCCGTCCCCGGACGTTACCGGCACCATCCTGGAGAGCATCTCCGACGGGGTGTTTACCGTGGACAACAACTGGCGGATCACTTTCTTCAACCGGGCCGCCGAGAAGATCACCGGAATTCCCCGGAAAGAGGCCCTGGGCCGACCCTGCTGGGAGGTGCTGCGATCCAACATGTGCGAGGCCGGGTGCGCGTTGAAAAAAACCCGGAAAGAGGGCCGGCCCTTTGTCAGCACCGATACCTATATTATAAACGGTGAAATGAAGCGCATTCCGGTCACGGTGTCCACGGCCCTGCTCAAGGACGGCCAGGGCAACGTGGTGGGATGCGTGGAAACCTTCCGGGACCACAGCCAGGTGGAGGAACTGCAAAAGGAGCTTGCCGACACCTGGCGCATGGGCGACATCGTCAGCCGCAGCCCGGCCATGAAACGGGTGTTTAAAATTTTACCCCAGGTGGCGGAAAGCGACAGCGTGGTCCTGATCGAGGGCGAAACCGGCACCGGCAAGGAGCTGACCGCCAAGGCCGTTCACGGCCTGAGCTTTCGAAAAGACAAGCCCTTTGTCGCGGTCAACTGCGGGGCCTTTCCGGACACCCTGCTGGAGTCCGAGCTGTTCGGGTATAAGGCCGGCGCCTTTACCCATGCGGTCAAGGACAAGCCCGGCCTGTTTGCCGCGGCCGACGGCGGCACCCTTTTTCTGGATGAAATCGGCGACACCAGCCCGGCCTTTCAGGTGCGGCTGCTGCGGGTGCTGGAGGAGCACGCCTTTACCCCTCTGGGAACGGTGAAAAAGCAGAAAACCGACGTGCGGGTGATCGCCGCCACCCACCAGGACCTTGCGAAGATGGTGGAAGCCGGCACCTTCCGCCGGGACCTGTTTTACCGCATCAACGTGATCCGCCTGGTTCTGCCGCCGCTGCGCCAGCGCATGGAGGATGTTCCCCTGCTGGTGGATCACTTTGTCGGGCGGCTCAACCGGCTTCGGGGAAAGGCCATATCCGGCATCGACCACGAGGCCCTTGAGGCGCTCATGGCCCACCGGTTTCCCGGCAATGTCCGGGAACTGGAAAACATCATCGAATACGCCTTTGTGCTGTGCGCAGAGGAACGCATCGGGGTCCGCCACCTGCCTCCCGACCTGATCAACCCGGCGCGTCCCACCATGGAGGGCCGGCCTTCCGAAGACCCGGTGAAGGCCGCCGAGATCCAGTCCATCACCGACGCCCTGGCCCGCAACGGCTTTAACCGTAACGCGGCAGCCAGGGACCTCGGCATTCACAAGAGCACCCTGTTCCGCAAAATGCATCGCCTGGGCATTCCCCTGCCCGATTCGGACGGCCGGCGACGACCGTAGCGGCGGCCGGGCCTCAAAAGTCGCGAACATGCGACCATGTTGGGTAGCATATTTGCGACCATCAACACCCCGGCACGGTTGGCGATGACCGAACCATTTCTTTAACCATCCGTAGTTGATCAGTAATTTTATTTCTCTGTTTTTTGTTTGCAGTGGCACGGTGATTGCTATCTCTTCTGGCAGGACGTAGCCGGTTTATATGAAAACTTGAGTCACTGGACGGGAAAGGTTCGCGCATGCAGGTCGCTCTGACAGCCTGGGAAAACAGAATCTCGCCGGTCTTTGATGCCGCCAAAACATTGCTGATCGCGGAAATCAGGGACGGCAAGATTGTGTCCATGCGGCATGAACCCATGGACCCGGTATGGATATCGCATCTGGCGGACCGGCTTTGCGGCCTGGGTGTGGACGTGCTGATCTGCGGCGCCATTTCGCGGGTGCCGTCCACCATTATCGAGGCAAGCGGCATTCAACTGATTCCGTTTATCGGCGGCGCCATTGATGATGTGCTGGCCGCCTACGCCAGAAACGGGCGTATCGCAGCGGAATTTTTTATGCCGGGTTGCGGTCGCGGGCAGCGGCGCAAAGGCAGAGGCGCCTGCGGATCACCGTGTGCCTGCATGAAAGAAGACAAGGAGGTGTGCGTCATGCCAAGAGGAGATCGGACAGGGCCACAGGGTCAGGGGCCGGGAACCGGTAGAGGCAGGGGTCCCTGCCAGGGCGGCAGGGGCAATGCCGGCACCGGCGCCGGTACCGACAGGGGCCAGGGCTCCGGCCGGGGGCAGGGCAGAGGCCAGGGTCAGGGCCGGGGAGCCGGCCAGGGAAGAGGAAACAAGTAATTTGATTTTATCTAAATAAGGAGACGAAAGATGCCAGGATATGATGGAACAGGTCCCATGGGGGCCGGGCCCATGACAGGCGGCGCGCGGGGTTACTGCTCGCCGGCCTACGCGGGCCAGAGAGGCGCGGGTGTTGGCGGTTTTGGCAGGGGCATGGCGTATCGGCGGGGCGGAGGTTATGGCCCGGGCAGGGGTGCCTGGGGCGGTTTCGGCCGCCGGTTCGCCGGGGCGGGCGGGTTTTACGGAGGATCGCCCGCCGATGAGGCGGCGGCCCTGAAACAGCAGGCCCGGGCCATGCAGAACAGTCTGGACGCCATCGCGGCCAGAATCGCCGAACTGGAAAAGGAAAAAGACGCATAATATGAACGGCCAAAAACGGCCGGTCAAACGATGTTTTGCCGGGCGTGCCATGTCATGCCCTCCTCCAACCCCTAATCGGCCCCGGATGGTGCCCCTCCGGGGTCGAGGCGGGGTCTTTGTAATATGACGGAAAGCGCGGGTGTGTGCGGGCCGGGAGGCAGTCAGGGCCCGGCACCCGGCAATGCCCAGAGGAGACACGAAAACCATGCATGCGCTGCTGGTGGGATCAAACGCATCTTCATTTGCTTTACTGGCGGCCCAACTGGAGGCCGCCCACTTTCAGACCGTCCATGTCGAGACCGTTGAAAAGGCGCTGGCCGCGGCGGACGACTGGAAGTTCGATCTGGTGGTCGTGGACGAAAAGGTCGGTGATCGGAACGGCCTTGATTGCATTCGAACCATGGTGATGCGGCACCCGCTGCTCAACTGCGCGGCGGTCAGCGCGCTTCCGGCCAACGACTTTCACGAGGCCAGCGAAGGACTGGGCGTGCTGATGCAGCTCCCGCCGGAGCCCGGCAGGGCAGATGCCCGGAAGCTGATCGATCATCTGGACGCCATTGTAAATCTGGGAAAATCGGCGGCCCGAAAAGGAGAAGCCCGATGATCATCAGCGTTGCCAGCGGCAAGGGCGGCACCGGCAAGACCACGGTGGCCACGAATCTGGCAGTGGCCCTGGGTCCCGATGTCCAGCTGCTGGACTGTGACGTGGAGGAGCCCAACGCCCATCTGTTTCTCAAGCCCGTCGTCACTCGAACCGAGGAGGTCCGTGTGATGGTGCCGGCCATTGATGAGGAAAAATGTACCTATTGCCGGAAATGCGCCGAGATATGCCGGTTCCGGGCCATTGCCGTTCTGGGAAAGACCATTATCACTTTTCCCGAGATGTGTCACAGCTGCGGCGGATGCGTGGAAGTGTGCCCGGAAAAGGCCGTCCATGAGTCCTCCCGCGTGGTGGGCGAAACGGAACAGGGCCGGGGGGCCGGCGATACGGATTTCGCCCACGGCCGCCTGCGAGTGGGGGAGGCCATGGCGCCGCCCCTTATTAAAAAGGTTCGTTCCTTTACACGGGACCGGGGACTGACCATCATCGACGCGCCGCCCGGCACTTCGTGCCCGGTGATCGCGTCGGTGAAAAACGCCGATTTCGTGGTGATGGTGACCGAGCCCACCCCCTTCGGCCTGCATGACCTTTCACTGGGCGTGGAGGCGGTGCGGCTTCTGGGGCTGCCCTGCGGCCTGGTGATCAACCGGTGCGACATCGGTAACGACGCGGTGTGGCGCTATGCCGAGACGGAAAAGCTGCCCGTACTGATGGAGATTCCCTTTGACCGGAAAATCGCCGAGGCTTACTCCAGGGGCGAAATGGTGGTGGAGCGGTTTCCCGAGTGGCGGCAGAAATTTGTCGATCTTTATACCCACGTGGCCCGGCTGGTGGAGAAAGGAGGCCGCGAATGAAGGAACTGGTGATATTAAGCGGCAAAGGCGGCACCGGCAAAACCAGCCTGACGGCGGCTTTCGCTGCCATCGCGACAAACCGGGTTCTCTGCGACGCGGACGTGGACGCGGCCGACCTGCACCTGCTCATGGCTCCCGCGGTGCGTCAGCGAACCGACTTTACCGGCGGCGGCCTGGCCCAAATCGACCGGGATAAATGTACCGCCTGCGGCCGGTGCCTGGAACTGTGCAGGTTTGACGCCATTAGTGACGATTTTGTGGTCGATCCCATTGCCTGCGAAGGGTGTGGCGTGTGCGTGGACCTGTGCCCGGAGAAGGCCATCGACTTTCCGGTTCAGACCTGCGGCCAGTGGTTTATATCCGACACCCGTTTCGGTCCCATGGTTCACGCCCGGCTGGGTATCGCCGAGGAAAACTCCGGCAAGCTGGTGGCCCTGGTGCGGCAGGAGGCCAGAAAACTGGCCGAGGCACGGGGCCTTGACCTGATATTGACCGACGGGCCGCCCGGCGTGGGCTGCCCGGTGATCGCGGCCCTGGGCGGCGCCACGGCCCTGCTGATCGTGGCCGAGCCCACGGTGTCCGGCATTCACGACATGGGCCGGGCCGCCGACCTGGCCGTCCATTTCAACGTGCCGGCCCTGGTGTGCGTCAACAAGTACGACCTGAACCCGGACCAGGCCGATGCCATCGAGGCGCTGTGCAAAAAGCGGGGCCTTTCATTTGCGGGCCGCATACCCTTTGATCCGGTTTTCACAAAAGCCATGGTTGACGGGCGGACCGTTTTTGAATATGAGCCAAAAGCGCCGGTCAACGACGTGGTGCGGCGGCTGTGGGAAACCATCGCCGCTTCCCCGGAGATGAACCCGGAATGACGGAAACAGGGATGGCCGCGACGGGCGGCGATTCCTGTCGCCTGTAATAGACAATAACAAGCAAAAAGGAGCAGGTATGAAAGATGGAAGAATCGCCATCCCCTCCAACGGAGAGGGTGGCCTGGATGGAATGCGGTCCGGCCATTTTGGCCACTGTGACGTGTTTACCCTGGTGGATGTCAAGGACGGAAAGATCGTTCAGGTTTCCACCATTGCCAACGGCGGCCATGTTCAGGGCGGCTGCATGGTGCCGGTCAACCTGCTGGCAGACCATAACGTCAACGCCCTTGTGGTGGGTGGCATCGGCATGCGGCCCCTGGCCGGTTTCCGCCAGGTGGGCATCGACGTGTATCACGACGACCAGCGGCCCGAAATCCGGCCGGTGGTGGAAGACCTGATTGCCGGCCGCCTGCCCCAGATCCGCAACGACCAGGTGTGCGGCGGGGGCGGAGGCCATTAATCGGCAAAACCGGCCGGGGAGAAAATCATGATCCCTTACACCATTCATCCCATTGTGATGGGCACCAAGGTGTTTGACAAAAGCATGATGACCTACCAGTTCGGCGCCGGTACGACTTATACCATTCCGATTTACTGCTGGTACATTCAGGGCGGTGACCGGAAGATACTGGTGGATACCGGGGAGCGGAATCCCATCCGGTCCGCCGACCGGGAAAAGGCCATCGGTGGAAAGATTTACACCTTTGAGGAAGGGCTGGCCCGGTGGGGCCTAAAACCGGAAGACATCGACGTGGTGATCCACACTCACCTTCACAACGATCATTGTGAAAACGACGATAAATGCCCCAACGCCGTGTTTTACGTCCATGAGCGTGAACTGGCCCATCTTCACGATCCCCATCCGCTGGATATCCGGTATGTGGCCGATTATCTGGAGACCGTGGAGGAAAACGGCCAGGTGGTCACGGTGGAGGGAAATACCGATATTGTTGACGGCATTCGCGTGATTCACACGCCGGTGCATACCGAAGGCGGGTTGACGGTACTCGTTCAAACCACGGCCGGCACGGCGGCCATCACGGGCTTTTGCGTGATCGACGAGAATTTCAATCCGCCCAAAGAGGCCCGGGCCATGGAGATGGAGGTGATTCCGCCGGGCACCGTGGTCAACAGTTACAGGGCATATGACATCATGCAGGCGGTCCGGTCCATGGCCGATATTCTGATACCCCTGCACGAACCGAAATTCGCGGCGATAGATACATTGCCTGAATAAAGACTGAAAAAGGAGAGACCGATGAAGAAGATTGCGATCGTGGGGTGCGGCGCTTACATGGACAATGGATATGGATGCCCCGGCGAGTGGCGGTGCTTAAAGGCCGCGGCCCTGGGCGAAGGCAAGTTCGGGGCCCCGGCGGCGGTGGTGGCCTTTGTCAAGTGCGAATGCCCGGGCCGGTGCCTGGTGTCCAACGTGGGCATGGCCATGAAACTGTCCGACATCAAGCCGGACGCGATTTACCTGAGCAGCTGCATGGCCAATGCCAGGCCCGGATGTCCCTACAGCAGCGCGGAAGAGATGGCAAAGATGATCGAGGGCAAGTTCGGCATTCCGGTGGTGGCCGGGACGCATGATTATCATTGAAAAAGGAGGTTGTCATGAAAGTGGCGGTCAGTTCAACCGGAACGGACCTTTCCGCAAAGATCGATCCGCGTTTCGGACGGTGCGCGTATTTTGTGATTGTTGACACGGATGATATGAGTGTAAAGGCCTTTCCCAACGACGGCGCGGGATTGAGCGGCGGGGCCGGCGTGCAGGCGGCCAGCTTTGTGGCGTCGCAGGGAGTGTCGGCGGTGCTCACCGGCAACTGCGGGCCCAAGGCCACCCAGGGTCTTGCCGCGGCCGGCATCAGGATTTACCCGGGCCTGATGGGCACCGTGAGCGAGGTGGTCGGCAAATTCAAAAGCGGATCCCTGCGCGAAGCCACCGAAGCCACGGTGGGGGACAAGGCGGGTGTCGGCGGCGGAGGGGGCCGGGGCATGGGCGGCGGCGGTCGCGGCATGGGCATGGGAGGGGGCCGGGGACGCGGCATGATGTAAAACGCGGTCCGCCGCTCGCGGCGGGTCTTAATATCACGGGGCCACGGGGCGTCCGGTGAAAACCGGCGCGCTCCGTGGCCTTTTTTTCGCGGTTTTCGCGCTTGTCCCGGATCGTGGTTTTATTCGATTTTTGAGGGCGTGCGTGTTATCTTGTCGCTAGATTCGCGGCAAAAGATCTTTTGACAGGAGCGATGCAGGTGACCCAGTCTGTTTCGCCGGCGGGCGGAAACAAGAACGGCCCCCTTCCCGTGCCGACTTCCCTTGAAACCGAGAGGGCCTGGCAGGCCCGGTGGCGGTTTCTGCCCGGCTCCCGGGGGACGCCGTGGTTTGACCGGCTGCTGGAAAACGAGTTTCTCCCCTTTGAGGAGCAGGAACATCGCCAGCTTCATCTGCTGCGGCGCATGACGGCCCATGCCTTTGAAAGCGTTTCTTATTACCGGGACCTGTTTCCCGGCAGGACGGTCGGCCGGCCCGTTATCGGGCGGCTTTGCGACATAACCGCTCTGCCGGTCCTGACCCGGGCCGATATTCAGCGGCATTTTGACCGCATGAAATCCGAGGCCGTCAGGCCGGGGCAGCCGCTGCAGGCCACGCGCACCTCCGGGTCCACGGGCCAGCCCGTCACCGTGCTGCACACCGCGGCGAGCCGTCGCATGTTCGGCCTGCTCAAGCAGCGCGAGCTGCGGTGGTTCCGGTGGGACCCCGAAAAGAGCCTGGCCGCCATACGGTCGGCCGGCGAACTTCCTTTCAGTCCGGACAACCGGACGCCTTTTGAGGACGCGTCCTATTGCCGGACCGCGCGGTGGCCGGTGGTGGGAAACTATTTTCACACCGGCCCGTTTTTCGGCATGAGCTGTGCCGAATCCCTCGAGACCCAGGTCCGCTGGCTGGAGCATATCAGGCCCCATTATCTGATGGGCATCGCCTCCAAGCTGGAGCACCTGGCGTTCGGTTACCAGCGGCGGCCGGTGCCCGACACCCTGGAGGCCGTTCTTTCCATTTCCCAGGAGCTGACGCCGGGCATGCGGGCCCGTGCCGAGGCGACCTTTCAGGTGCCGGTGCACCAGAACTACGGCATCAACGAGGTGGGCATTATCGCCTCCCGGTGCCCGCAGGGGGGCCGGTACCATGTAAACGCGGAGCTGTGCATGGTGGAGATCGTGGACACCGACGGGCAACCCTGCAAACCCGGCCGCAAGGGAAGGCTGCTGGTCACCGGACTGGCCAATGACGCCATGCCCCTGATCCGCTACGACACCGGAGATCTGGCAGAAGCACTGGAGGGACCCTGTCCCTGCGGACGGACCCTTCCTTCCTTTGGCATGGTTCACGGGCGGTACAACAGCATCGTCTCTTTACCTAACGGCTACTGGAACCACTGGATGGCCTTTGTGGGCCGGTTTTCCGACATGCCGCCGGACCTGCTGAAGTATGTGCGTCAGTTCCAGATGCATCTGCACCGGGACAATACCTTTGAGTTGCGCCTGGCCCTGAATCCGGGCAGGCCGGAGGCACTTGTGGATTATGCGAAAAGCGCATGGGCGCCGGAAGGCAAAAACACGCCGCCTATGCGGGTCGTGGAAGTAGACGGGTTCGCCGAGCCCGAAAACGGCAAGTTCCAGGTGTTCACGTCGGATTATTTAACACAGCCCTCTGGCCAATGACGGAAACCTGTTGGCCCGCGTATTTCACGGAAAGGTGATGACCATGCAAAACAAGCCGCCCGGAGACAATGTTTACCCCCTGTCGGAGACCCCGTTTCAGCAAATGGCCCACCACGAAATGTCGCAGTGGTTCGAACGGTTTGTTCCCGCCGGGTTTCCCGTGGAGATGGCGGTGCACAGCGTGTCCGTGCCCCGGGAGGTCTCGCCGGGAGTGTATGTGACACCCCATGCCCATGCCGACCAGGACGAGATCAACATTATTTTGAGCAAGAGCGCGTTGTCCTACAGCATTGTCATGGACGGTCGCGAGCAAAAGGTGGATGCGCCGGCCGCGGTGTGGATACCGGCCGGGTGCAGCCATTCGGCCAACGCGATTTCCGGCGAGGGGTTTTTTATCTGCGTAAAAATAAAAACAGGTTCCGGCAACCCCCTGCACAGGGGCGACCGGGGCGCTTCATAAGGGGAATATCCGGTGACACCGATCCAGGACCATTGGTCCCTTCACGCACGGCAGTGGCCCCACATGGGCCCGCCCCTGCGGCCCTGCGGCCAGGATGTCCGCATGTTTGAAGACCTTTTCGCATCCTGGCACACGGACATGGCATTGGCCGCTCCCGTGGCCCTGCTGCTGGGGGTGACGCCTGAAATCGAGGCCATGCAGTGGCCCGGCCGCACCCGGCTGCTGGCCGTGGACCACAACCTGGAAATGATCCGCCATGTATGGCCTGGCACCGCCGGATGCGACAGCATGGTCATCTGCGGCCGGTGGCAGGAGCCGCCCGTGGCCCCGGCCTCGGCTCACATGGTGATCGGCGACGGCTGCTTTACCCCGCTGCCCTTCCCGGAGGCGTACATCCGTGTGGCGGAAAGCCTGCATCACGTGCTGTCACCGGAGGGGTGCCTGATCCTGCGGTTTTTCACCCGGCCGCCGGCGGCCCAGCCGGTTTCCGAAGTGCTGGCCGATCTTGAAAAAGGAAAGATTCGCAGCTTTCACGCGTTCAAATGGCGCCTGGCCTGGGCACTTCACGGTCCTTCCGCCGAAGACGGGGTCTGCATTGGTGATATATGGCAGGCCTGGCACACCGCGAATGTGGACAAGAACCGCATCGGGCGCATGCTGGGCTGGACCCCGGAAACCATGGCCACCATCAACAACTACCAGGGCCGCACCACCCGTTACACCTTTCCCACAAAAGACGAAGTCCGTAACATTTTTGCCCCGCTGTTCAAAGAGACCGGGTGCATGACCGGCACCTACGAGCTGGCGGATCAGTGCCCGATTTTCCGGTTTTCTCCCAGGATATGACGGGATGAAACTTTTATAATCGAAATCGCTATCGGTATCGGGATCGATATCGGCGGATCGTCACTCCTGCCTCGCATAATGAGAAAGCCGGCCCGCTGCTATTAATTATGCGTCATGAAGCGTAACCAATAGCATGTTTTCATGTTGACATTTCAATAAGCCAAAATTTAGTATCCAGAGGAATCGAGGGGGCGTTTCAGGTCAAGGCTTATAATTACTGCTGCCGCCATGAAAGAAGGGGAAATACCGGTTGGAATCGCAGGTCATATCAAAAAACAGTCGCTGATCATGGCTCTCCTTTGCTAAGGATAGAACAGGAGTTTATGTATGATGAACGACAAGGCCCTGGCTGTATTTGAGAATTTCAAGATTCGGCGGATTTATGACGAAAAAGCGGACATCTGGTATTTTTCCGTTGTGGATATTATCGCGGCCCTGATCCAGCAGCCGGATTACCAGACCGCACGCAAGTATTGGAATAAACTAAAAGAAAGGCTCAAGAAGGAGGGCAGTCAGTCGGTGACAAATTGTCACCAACTGAAACTGCCGGCCGCCGACGGTAAGTCTTATCTGACCGATGTGGCTGATCCGGAGACCCTTCTGCGCATTATCCAGTCTGTTCCAAGCCCCAAGGCCGAGCCGATCAAGCTCTGGCTGGCCAGGGTGGGCTACGAGCGGATTCAGGACATGTCAGATCCGGCCCGCTCGCTTGACCGCGCCCGGGAATACTGGCGGCAGCACGGCAGAAGCGAAAAATGGATTCAGCAGCGGATGATGGGCCAGGAGACCCGCAACAAACTCACCGATTACTGGAAGAATCACGATATCAAAGGTGAGGACGAATACGCTGTTTTGACCAATATCATTCATCAGGAGTGGAGCGGGGTCTCGGTCAAAAAGCACAAGGACATCAAGGGACTGACAACCCAGAACCTGCGCGATCACATGAGCGAGGCGGAACTGATCTTCACCGCGCTGGCGGAACTTTCCACACGACAGATCGCCGAGAGCGTGGAGGCGACCGGCATGCCGGAAAACGCGGCGGCCGGCAAAAAGGGCGGAAGGATCGCCAAAAGAGCGCGGCTGGAGCTGGAACAGAAGACCGGGAAAAGCGTGGTGACCGGACAGAATTTTCTGCCGCCGGGAAAGCCGAAAAAGCGGACAAAAGGAAGTGGGGATGAGTAAAGAATGCTTTCCACCCCGGTCTGAATCGCTGCCTGCGATTTACGCCTACGAGGAGATCCATCCGCGGTTTGCGGAGACCGGCTGCGTGACCGGCGCCTATGAACTGGCGGCCCTGTGCCTGATTTTCCGGTTTTCCCCCAGGGGGTGATGTATCATCGAAATCGCTATCGGGATCGGGATCGAAATCGATATCGGCTGATCGCGGCCTGATGGCTTAACTTTCATGGGTCATTGCGAGCCGCAGGCGAAGCAATCTCTGACTTCTCCCCCCTGCTTATCCGTGTACTTTTCTTGGCGGCAAGAAAAGTACCAAAAGAACCGGCCCGTGCAGCTTGGCCTTCGGCTTCCCTCGCGCAAACGCTTTTTTCGGCGCGGGCAGGAACTCGCCCGCCTGCGGCGGGTTCA
>JBMORB010000121.1:0-3151 GCA_049320925.1 Thermodesulfobacteriota bacterium
TTTCATACTTCAGACGGCATGCGTCGCAGATCAGCCAGCTTTGAGTTTCATCCGCGTAAATATTTCCCCTGCATTTGGGGCAGGCCAGAATTTCCAGAAGCTCTTTTTTGATGGGCATGCGTTTTTGCTCCTTTTGACCGTCTATCCTGAGTGTTTCATGAAACCAGAAGATTGATCGACCGGACTATACCAGACCGGCCCGATGGTGTAAAACAAAACCTTCCGGAAGCAGGTCATTTCATTGAAATATTCCGGGTCAGGCGCCCTGAACGCCGTGACGCAGGGATATTTTTTCAAACATCTGGACAATGCCGGCGATCAGCCCGTAAAGGGCTTCGACACCCAGGTTCTGTTCCACGCTCTTGTCGAAAAAGATGTTGAGGCTCGACTCAAGGCCCTCATCCGGTTTCCAGTAACAGATCATGATGGGCACCAGGGGCAGCGGATAGAGCACGATGGAGATGTCGGACTCGTAGAAGCTTTCCACCCGTTTGCCGTTAAACAGGTGAACCATGTCCTCGAACAGGTTGGTGTAGGTGTCGGCCACCTTTTTTAACGGCAGTTCGGTGCGCTGCACAAACAGTCCGTTACGCTCGGCCCCGTTTTTCAACTCCCGGAAAGGCATCCACCGGCCGACCGGCGGCAGGCCCGCCGATTTGAGCACATACGTCAGCAGGGGAATGGCCAGCCACGGGTTGACATGAATATCGGAAGCCATTCTCCCGTCAGGGTAAATATGAA
Source organism: Thermodesulfobacteriota bacterium (assembly GCA_049320925.1). GTDB lineage: Bacteria > Desulfobacterota > Desulfobacteria > Desulfobacterales > Desulfosudaceae > Desulfosudis. The sequence goes on from JBMORB010000121.1 coordinate 742, forward strand.
AATCCTTGCCCATCACTTTAAGGGTCAGCCGCCCGCCGGAAAAAACGCCACCGGTGCGCGCGGCCGCCTCGGCAAGGTCGATGGCGGCCACCTCTTTTTTCAAATGAGCAACAAATTCTTCCATGCCGTCGCTGATGGTCGGTTTTTTCTCCACGGGACCGCCATATTCCCGGAGAACTTCCGGGGACAGCCGGGGGCAGTCGGAAAGGGGCCGGCGGCCCTGAAACACCGCCGCGGCAAAGGCAAGGCAGGTTTTTTCATTGCAGGCCCGGCAGTTGGATTTGTCCAGCAGTTTAAAAACATCCATCACGGTGTTAAACCGGGACACGACTTGCTCCTTTCTCGTCCGGATCGAAATCGGGATCAGGATCAGAATTAAGGTAACCTCGAAAAATTAAATTCACCGCAGAGACGCAGAGGTCGCAAAGGAAAGCATGAGTACTGCGTGTAAAGCAGAAGATATAACCCTTTGCGCACTTTGCGCCTTTGCGGTGCAAAAAAAGAAACCGCCAACATAAAAATTACGCCTTCCAAAACGGAAAGAAACTTCAATTTTTAGAGATGGCCTTAAAATATATGCCGTCCTTGCCGAACATATCCCGCTCAGTTTTCAAAGGGCGTCACGCAGGACCGGATTCGGCCCGATTCCACAAGATCGAAAAACGAATCCGCCAGTTCCAGGCTTTTCATGACCACCTGGCGCCAGTAGGCCATGCGCTCGGCGTCCCGGCCTGAAAACGCCACAAAATCCTTCCGGTCCGGGATTTTACCAAAGGGCAGTGATTTTACAAACGCCGGCGACGGGGCCACCATCAGCACATTGTCCATGTAGGAGGCCACCGGCCTGCGCCAGGACAGGGGCTTGTCGAACCAGCCGGGGACCACCCGGTTTACGTAATGGGGAAACAAAACGATGCTATTGTCCTTTTCACCGAAGGGCATATTCATGTGATAGTCGATCAGCCCGCCGTCCCGGTAGGTGCCGGCCGGAGCGCCGGGAATGTCCCGGACCCCGCTCATGACCATGGGAATGGAGCCGGAAGCCAGTACCGCCGGCCGAAGATTGTCCCGGCTCAACGCCACGGACCGGGTGGGAAAATCAGAAAGCCCGCTGAAACGGGTGCCGTCCGCCGGATGGTGAAACAGGGTTCGCTCGAAAAAAAGGCCCAGGTTCCGCCGGTTGACGGCATTGAGCAGGGCCGCGCATCCCAGGGCCGGGGCCTGGGCCAGCCGGTGATCGCTGGCCAGGGCCGAGGGCTTGCACCGCACCGACAGGCAGTTGAGCCGGAACACCGGGTGGGAAAGAATGTGATCGATCTGATCATCATCTATGAACCGGTCCATGATTTTCATGCTTTCAGCGGAGATTTCCTCAGGAGTGGGGCTGGAGGAGTAATGCTGATCGATGTAGGCGCCGGCAAACAGGTCAATGGCGGTTTCCGGATCGATGGTGGAGGCGGCGGTAAATCGCCAGGATCCGATGGAAGAGCCGATCAGGTGAAGCGGCCTGGACCGCCCGGCAAACCAGCGGCTGAACATCCGCCGGTCCAGCCCGAAGAGCACCAGCCACTTGGGGCCGCCCGCGGCCCCGGCCACCACCGACACCGCGTCGGGCCTGAGACCCTCGTCCCGGACCCGGGCCAGGGCCTTTTTCCCGGCCATCAAAACGAGAAAGTCGTTCATTATTATCGTTCCCTGTGCCTTACCGGCGTGTTAAGAGACTTTGGCACCGTTCTGCCGGGGAGTGAGAAAACGTTTTTTCTCTTTTGCCACAATCCTTGAGAAAACCTTGAACGGCGCAAACCGTTTCACCCGCCAGGCGGCCTTTGCCTTGTCCTGGGGGATCACCAGAAAATCCCCCCGGTCAACACCCCGGCAGACTGCCTCGGCGATCTGGTCGGCGTCAAACTTTGATTTATTGATCAGCCCGGTGGTCAGGCGGGTCAGGTGATCGCTGGTGGACCGCAGTGAACTTGCCAGGTTGGTCTTGAAAAACGACGGGCACACCACGGTGACCGAGATGTTGTCTTCGGCCAGTTCGAAGCTGATGGTCTCGGAAAGGGATATCACCGCCGCCTTGCTCACGTTGTAGGAGACCGAGGACGGCGGGTTCAGCAGACCGGCCATGGAAGCGATATTCACGAAACGGCCATGACCCTGCCGGCGGAACAGGGGCGTGAACACCTTGCAGCCCCGGACCACTCCCAGCAGGTTGATGTCCAGAATCCACTGCCAGTCGGCCACCGGCACATCGGCGATTCCGCCCGCGGCGGCCACACCGGCGTTGTTGACGACCACATCCACCCCGCCCCAGTTGACCTCCAGCCAGTCGGCCGCTTTTTGCAGATCACTTTCGCGGGTCACGTCGCAGGAGACAAAGGCGGCGGTTGCTTTGTCGGCGGACAATGTC
>JBMORB010000122.1:0-3147 GCA_049320925.1 Thermodesulfobacteriota bacterium
CGCCACCCACGGGGGCGGCACCGGCCTGGCCACCCAGAGGGAGTGTCTCGAGATACTCGGATGTTACGGGAAGGGCAAGGTGATGAAGTTGGCAGAAATTGCCGCGGCCACGGCGCTTGCCGGTGAGATCTCCCTCATGAGCGCCATCAACATAGACAAGCTCTCCCGCTCCATAGACTGGGTATCGAGCCATGAAAAGATGGGGCGCAACCGTTAATCGATGGACACGGTCATATACATCCTTCTGGCACTCAACAGCATCGGGATTCTCTATCTTCTGTTGAGAAGATCCGTGAGCATCGACAAGCTCACGGTCAAAAAATTCTTGAATGTCGAAGGCTTTTTCTCGGAAAGGCCCCTGCACGAGGACTTCACGTGCACGGACGGCCATCCGGCCGGGGTTGGTTCGTTTTTTATCGTGGGCAATCCCGCCATGACCCGGGGCCGGGCATGGGTCAAGGGGATGGGGGACGACACCCGGCAGGGCTGGCTCGGAGCCGACGGGGACGGATCGTTCAGGATGCCCGACGGCAAATGGTGCTGGCTTTTCGGCGATACGTTCATCGGGACAGTTACGAAGAAAAGCCTGTTTTACGCCCACCGGGAGCCCGAGACCATGCACACGGCCCACAACTCGCTGGCCATGGTGACGTCCGTCGATCTGAATCAACACCACATCCCCTCAACAATCACCTATTACGCCGGGGCATCCAGAAAGAACCAGCGCTATCCCGGATGGGACCCCTACGTCCAGGGCGGAGATGACGACAACTGCTTTTCCTGGCTGACCCCGGAAAACGCGCACCAGGGGCTGGCCTACTGGCCCAAGGCCGGCACGGACATGTATGACGGTGACAAGGGAGTCCTGCTTTTTTGTTTTCTGATCCGCTCGTCCGTCCTTGTCCGCAACGACATGTTTTACGTGCCCGGCGCATCGGAGGAGAACATCACCGGCTGGGACCGGTCGGCCGTCAGAAAACCGCTTCCGGAAATCATGCAGCAGACCAGGGAAGACGGTTCCGCGGGAATAGGCTGGATGCGCGTCACCCAGCTTGGCAACGGCGAAATCCTGCTGCAGGGGTGGGAGCAGAAACCCATCTCTCCAAAACTCTTTCTGGCCAGGGGAAAACCGACGGATTTTTTCTACAACTTCGAGGAGGTGTTCCTGTGGAGCGTACAGGAGGGCGACCCGACGCCGGGCTGGCACAAAAGCCGGGATGCCGCAAACATCCGGCTTTCCCCGGTGAAGACGAAAACACATGATGGCCGGCCGACCTGTCTCTTTTCAGGTTCCACCACATCGGACATATACAGGAGTGATGACTGCTGGTGCTTTCTGGCCTTAAACGGCTTTTCCAGCGAACTGTTCGACAACGCGGCCAAAACCAAGGGGTGGGTCCTGGAACGTTTTGCCACAAAACGGGGATGCGGCCCCCAGGGCCCCTACTACAAAACGGAAAGACACATCCACAGGCTTCCAGGCTGGACCTGGGACCTTGACCGGTGGACCGTCTATGCCCTGCGCTCCCACCCGGAGCTCAAATCCAGCCTCCTGACGCCTGAAGAGGACCTCAGCGAAAAGGGCTATGAACTCGAAAACGTGGTTTCCTGGATCGCGCAGCCATGGTTCCCCTACTGGTCCGCGGCCATGTTCAGTCCCGATATGATCTACAAGGTCTACCAGCCCCAGCTCATCTTCGTGTGGAAGAAAAAAGCGGCGTGAGTCGTGTCGGCACGGCACCCGATATCGCAAAACGGGCACCCCCGGTTTCGAAGGTGCCCGTTTTGCCTGTCCCTGGAGGAAGGGATATGGTTAGTAGTGAAAAATCACATTGAATTTTTCCCAGTTGCCAATGGATGTTCTGTCGGCCAGGGCGTCGCCGTCGCTTTCCGCGACCACGTATGTGCTGTACACGGTCTTGAGTGATACCAGGTCCCCATTCTGCAGAACGCCGCCGGGGTGAGTGTGGTTGATCAGCTTAAATGTCTGGGGGGCCGTGGTGTCCGCGTCCAGTCCGCCGCCCGTGTACCACCACAGGACCTTTGTTTTTTTCTTGGCGTTGAAATAATAGTTTCTGCCCGTGCGGATGGTGACCGTTTCCCCGTCCATTATATTGCCGGTTTTGCCGTCCGTGCCGACCATGACGAATTTTTCCCAGTCACCGATGGCGGTTCGGTTGGCATTCACGGTTTTGCCGCCGTTGTTCTCCGCGCAAAAGTATCTTCCATGGTATGACTTAAAAGAGATGGCGGAAGGGGGCGGAGGATCGGCCGGCAATACATATTCCGTTGCCCCCTGGGCGAATGTCGGGCCGCAAAGGGTCTTCATTCTCAGGTGGGTGAGGTCGAACAGGGTTGTGCTCTGATTTACTTTACTGTTTGGATCTTGATTCCCGGTCAAATACATCCAGTTGATATAATCAAACGCCTTGTCAAAGTCATAGGTTCCGTACCCGCCCAGCGGGTGAGAAGCGTCCTTGAATATCTCCATCATCCTGTCGTAGCGATACAGGGAATCATGATCCGTATAGTTCAACGGAACGTTAAAGTACATATCCGGCTTGACATAATGATTGGTCTGAAGCAGAAAGTCGGGATAGTTTTCCTGCTGTGAGACAACCCCCGGCCTTCCGGTAAACAACGCTTCCAGAGGGGATATGTCGGTCCATCCCATGTCCCTGGTAAAAACATGGTGGGCCGACACTTCCACGGACACACCGCCCCGCTCGACGCCACGGCCGTCGGCAAGGGCATACAGCCAGGAAACACCCCGCTTGGAATCGTTGATAAGCGAAACGCCATCGCTCAGTTCATCGGCCTGTTCCATGACGTGACGGGCGGTCAGCAGGCATCCCATGCCGACATCGCCCATCGTGCAATCCATGGAGGGAACCATGTCCATGCCGATGCCGATGCCCTTGTCATTCATGGCGGCGATGACCCCCGCTATTCCGGCCACACCGACACTGACGACCCGGTTTCTGCCGTTGTCGCCGCAGATTTCGAAAATAACCGGACGGTCGGTAAAGCCCGGACCACTGAACATGAAGTCTCTGCCCAGATAGAGGCTGTCGTCCACGGTGGCGTTGCCGTCCATCACAAAGGCGTTGCAGGACAATTGAAGATCCCCCAGAAGGCCGCCCGCTA
>JBMORB010000123.1:0-3127 GCA_049320925.1 Thermodesulfobacteriota bacterium
GGGAGCATGGCGGCCCTTTCACTGGCCGGCATGGCAGTGATGGGTGCGGTTCAGCTGTTTGCAGGCTGACCCGCACCCCTTCGGACTGGATCGTGGCTGTCGCGGCCCGCATGGCGGCTAAAAAAAGAGGTTAAAAAACAGGGAATCAGGCCGACAGCAGGGCCAGCGTGGTGTCCAGCATGCGGTTGGCATAGCCCCATTCGTTGTCAAACCAGGCCAGCACGGAAACGCCGGTATCGCCGGAAACCCGGGTCTGGGAGCCGTCGATCACCGCCGAGTGGGGGTCGTGGTTGAAATCACAGGAGACCAGGGGCAGTTCCGTATACCCCAGAATGCCGGAAAGCGGCCCGCCGGCCGCGGCCGTAAAAATTTCGTTGACCGCGCGGGCATCGGTCTTTGTGTTGACCTGGGCCGTGAGCTGCATGGCCGACACGTTGGTGGTGGGCACGCGCAGGGCAATGGCCTGGAACCGCCCGGCCAGCCGGGGCAGCAGCCGGTCAATACCGCTGGGCAGCCCGGTGTTGACCGGGATCACCGACTGGCTGGAGCTTCTGGACTTGCGCAGGTCCCGGTTATGGTAAGCGTCGATCACCGGCTGGTCGTTCATCAGGCAATGAATGGTGGTAACCATGCCATGGTCGATGCCCAGGGCGCGGTCCAGCACGTCGATCACCGGCACAATGCAGTTGGATGTGCACGAGGCGTTTGAGATGACGGTGTGGCTCTTTTGCAACAGGGTGTGGTTGATGCCGTACACGATGGTGGCGTCCACGTTTTCCGCCGGGCAGGAAAAAACCACCTTTTTCGCCCCGCTTTTCAGGTGGCCTTCGGCCATGGCACGGTCCGTGAAACTGCCCGTGCACTCCATCACCGCGTCCACCCCCAGCCGGCCCCAGGGCAGGGCCGCCGGGTTCCTCTCAAAAGAAACCGCAATGGGATCGTCGTTCACATAAAGGGTGGTCCCCTCATGGGAAACCCGGCCGGCAAACCGGCCGTGGGTGGAATCAAAACAGGTCAGATGGGCCATGGAGTCTATACCGGACAGGTCATTGATGCCCACCACGACCAGTCCTTCCCGGCGGCCGGACTCATATAAAGCCCTCAGCACACAGCGGCCGATTCTTCCATACCCGTTGATGGCAATGCGAAACCCCATGTTTTTCCCTTTCAAAACCGCTTTTCTTTATACAGACTTCGGGCAGGACTTGCAAGGCGCGATCCGGTAAAAAAATTTGATCTTTCCGGCGCTTGCATCTTTTTTTCACATGTACTATGCTCGGGCCGTGTGACATGGCCATAAACGATATCGCCCGGATATTTCACGAGTTGATTTGGCCGCGGATGCAAGGCGCGGGACGCGAAGCTGTAGTCAATCTACTGCGAGCGGCCTGCAACACAGCAGACGCGGCCAAGGCGACTCGCCCGAAGGGTGAAATTTTCGACATAAAAATCGGCAAAAAATGCCTCAAAACGCTCATGACGGTTTGTATTTTAAAATAAGCCCGAATTCTACTGCAACAATCCGTGTCTTATAAAAATTTATAGGTGTCGAAAAATTTCATGAAATATCCGGGATAGCCCGAACAGAATGCAAGGAGGGTCAAATGGAACACATCGACCTGGAAAAAGGGAAAATTCTTCACGACGGCGTCTGGTTTTCAGCCGAAGAACTGGCTGAGAAAATACAGGAAAAAATCCGGTCCGGTGAAATGAAAGTGGCCAGGCTGGCCGGTCTTCTGGAAGAACTTAAGACCGCCATGGATTCGATTTATGTGCTGGAGGCCAGAATCACCATTTCAAAAGACCAGTACGAAAAGCTGGTGGCCCGCGGCGGCGGCAACGACAATGAGTGCGTGCGCCGGGCCATTCTGGCCTTTATTGACGAGCGGGTTTCCCCTGCCCCGCCCCAGATCGATTTTATTCCCGTGGGCGACGAGCCCCTCTCTTCCCCCCCGCCCGCTAACGGCGCCGCGGCCAAGGGGAAAAAAGTTACCATCAACTGTTCCAAGTGCAACGGGCCCATCGAGATCGACACGGAAAACATGCCCAACGAAATCCGATGCCCCAGCTGCAACGCCCGGGGCATGCTCAAGACCTATAAAAACAAGCCGCAGTTCAAGGACCGGTACGCGGGGTAAGTTTCTTCTTTCTTCATGTTCTTCCAAACCTTCGGGTTCTTCGTGTTGAAACAGCCTGCCGATTCAACTGATCCGCCACTTTTAAACACGAAGATCACGAAGATATCTGTTTCGGTCCTTTCCCACCAAAATCGCTATCGTGATCAGGGCAAAAACAGCCTTATCAGAGGTCAAACGGCGTCAGGCTTTCAAAACCGTCCGAGGTGACCACCAGGGTCTGCTCGAACTGGGCCGACAGGGAACCGTCGCCGGTGACCGCGGTCCACCCGTCCGCCAGCACACGGATACCCCTGGCGCCCAGGTTGATCATGGGCTCAATGGTAAAGACCATGCCCGGCACCAGCATCACGCCCTCCCCTTTCCGGCCGTAGTGGGGTATCTGGGGCGGTTCGTGAAAATCGAACCCCACGCCGTGGCCCACGAACTCCCTCACCACGGAGCATCCCCACGCTTCCACATAGCGCTGAATGGCCCATCCGATGTCGCCCACGTGGTTCCCCGGCGCCACCATGGCCATGCCCTCGGCCAGGGAGCGACGGGTCACGTCCACGATCTTGACGGCATCCGATCCCGGCGTGCCCACGAAAAAGGTCTTGTTGGCATCCGCGTAGTAGCCGTCCAGAATCGGCGTCACATCCACGTTGACAATATCCCCGGCACAAAGCACCCGGTTGCAGGGGATGCCGTGGCACACCTCGTCATTGACCGACACGCACACGCTTTTGGGAAATCCCCGGTAGTTCAGGGGCGCCGGGACGGCGCCGGCCGCCACGGTGTGTTTGTGCACCAGCAGGTTGATATCGTCGGTGGTCATGCCCGGACGCAGAATCTCCTCCACCTGGTCCAGCAATTCAATGGCCAGGCGCCCGGCCCTGGCAATGCCCTCGATGTCGGCCGCGTTCTTGAGGCGGATACCGTACCGGTCCAGATAGGCGCGGGCCAGGGAAGGGTCGCCCGGCTCCCTGCCCATGCAGCATTTTTTATATTTT
>JBMORB010000124.1:0-3123 GCA_049320925.1 Thermodesulfobacteriota bacterium
GGCCGCTCTGGACCCCGGCTCGGGGGCCGGGGTGACGGATGTGGCAAGTGCCCTGCCTTGCGTCATTGCGAGGAGCAAAGCGACGAAGCAATCTCCGCCGCCAGCGGCATCCAGAGGCGTTTGAGATTGCTTCGCCTTCGGCTCGCAATGACGTTTTAAAACAGGCGCTCTTTTGAATCAGAATTGGGATTACTTCTCTTCCGTCATTCCGGGCCTGACCCGGAATCCAGTTAAAAATGGCTTTCATGCCTCACCATCCCAGCCGGGACCGGAATCGGCATTCAGACCTTCTACGGGTTCACGATCCGGTTGTGAGTTTTAACGGCGCACAGTTCCCCGCACATGGTGCACACCGAGGATGCTTCCGGATGGCTTTCCGCCCGGCGCTTTCTGGGCAGGCAGGGGTCGATGGCGGCCCGGTACATGCCCTCCCAGTCCAGGGCCTTGCGGCAGGCCGACATGCGCACATCGCGATCCATGGCGCCGGCCACTCCCTTGGCGATGTCTCCGGCGTGGGCCGCGATCCGGGCCGCGATGACCCCCATCCGCACGTCCTCCTCGTCGGGCAGGCACAGGTGTTCCGACGGCGTCACGTAGCAGAGAAAGTCGGCCCCGGCGGCCGCGGCCACGGCCCCGCCGATGGCGCCGGTGATATGGTCGTACCCCGGCGCGCAGTCGGTGACAAGCGGTCCCAGCACGTAAAAAGGGGCTTCGCCGCACAACGCCTTCTGCATCTGGACATTGGCCGTGATCTGGTGAAGGGGCACGTGGCCGGGACCCTCGATCATCACCTGCACGTCAGCCTCCCGGGCCCGCCGGGCCAGTTCGCCCAGCACCACCAGCTCCTGAAGCTGGGCGCCGTCGGACGCGTCGGCCACGGCGCCGGGACGAAGGCCGTCGCCCAGGCTCAGGGTCACGTCGTAAGTCCGCGCGATGTCCAGCAGCCGGTCAAAATCCGCGTACAGGGGATTTTCCTCCCCGTGATGGTGCATCCAGGCGGCCAGCAGGGAACCGCCCCGGCTGACAATGCCGGCCACCCGGCTGTCCGCCCCGGCCAGGGCCGCGGCCTGCCGGGTCACGCCGCAGTGGACCGTGATGTAGTCGATCCCTTCGGCGCACTGCCGCTCGATGGCGTCAAACAGCATGTCGGCGGTCATCTCGTAAAAGGCGCGGGCCTCGCCGTTCAGCCGGGCCGCCACCTCGTAGATGGGCACGGCCCCCACCATCACCGGCGATTTTTCAAGAACCATTTTCCGCACCGCGGCAAGGTCGCCGCCGGTGGAAAGGTCCATGACGCTGTGGGCTCCGGCGTCGACCGCCACGCGAAGCTTGCGCGCCTCCTCGGCCAGATCAAAATGCATTGGAGAAGTACCGATGTTGGCGTTCACCTTGGTGCGCAGACCCCGGCCGATGCCAACGGCCGCGAACCGTCGGTTGATGTTGCCGGGGATGACCATCCTGCCGCGGGCCACCTCGTCCCGCACGGTCTCCGGCGCCAGGCCTTCGTCGCCGGCCACGGCCCGCATCCGGTCGGTCACCACACCCTGCTTTGCCATGCCGATCTGTGTCATATTCTCCTCCTCATCGAAATCGATATCGGGATCGAAATCGAAAAATTAAAATGCCGGTTTAAAAGGCCAGGGGCCAGTCGCCATGCCATTTCGACCCAAGGGAAAATCCTGTTTTTTGAAAAACTCGCCGCACATTAAATCCGATTTCGACACCGATCCCGATAGCGATTTTGATCTGGATAAACAAATCAAAAAATGTGCCGCCAGGGTTAAAACCGTTTTGGGACAACAAGGTTGCCGTTCATAAAAACAAAAAGGGCCGTTTCCTTAAAAAGGAGACGGCCCTGCCATACCAAAATCAACATCCGCAATTTCCCTACGCCGGCATTACCCGGACCAGGTTCAAAGGGTATTCTCTCAGGCTTCCTGTCGCCACCCCCGATCACGCATCAACCATTTTAAAGAGCAGGTGTTGGTGGGCCGTGAAGGAATCGAACCTTCAACCTCCTGATTAAGAGTCAGTTGCTCTGCCTAGTTGAGCTAACGGCCCTTGCCCATCACAGGCTTTGTAATCTACATGGTGGTTCTTTGTTTGTCAACACTCTTTGCGCCTCTTTTCCATCTTTTTCGGCGCCGATACGGCGACCTTCACGCAGCCCTTGCAAAAACCCGCAGCACCCTTTATGGTAGGTGTTGCAACGGACACGACGCGGGCGCGCGCTGGGGTCCGGCCTCTAATATTCCGGGAAAATCATGAAAATCAAACTGATCAATCCGGCCCAGCTGGACGACCGGGGCCGGGTGCTGAAAATCAACCGGGAATTTGTTTCCGGCCTGACCCTGCCCTATGTGGCGGCCCTCATCCCCGGCGGCCACGACATCACCATCATTGAGGAGTCGGTGGAAAAGATCGACTTTGACGAGCCGGTGGACCTGGTGGGCCTTACGGCCATCACCTGCCGGGCGCCGCGCGCCTACTGGATCGCCGACCGTTACCGCGAGCGGGGTGTGCCCGTGGTCATGGGCGGGTTTCATGCCACGGCCCTGCCGGACGAGGCATTGGCCCACTGTGACGCCGTGGTCAAGGGAGAGGCCGAAGGCGTGATGGAACGGGTGGTCGAAGACGCTTCAAAGGGCCGCCTGAAGGGCGTCTACCAGCAGACGGCGCCCCACTCCCTCAAGGGACTGCCCGTGCCCCGCTACGACCTGATCAGCGGAAAAAACTTTTTTATTCCTGCCAACCCGGTGCAGGCCACCCGTGGATGCCCCTACCATTGTGACTTCTGTTCGGTGTCTCCTTTTTTCGGCAGCCGCCACCGGAAAAGGCCCGTTGCCGACGTGCTGGCCGACATGGACGCGGCGGGTCCCTACCTGGTCATCGTGGACGACAATCTCATGGTGGACCGGGACTACGCCCTGGAACTGTTTACCGCCATGAAGCCCCTGGACAAGGTGTGGATCGGCCAGGTGGACGTGCGGTCCGCCACCGACGGCGAACTGATGAAGGCCGCGGCCGACGCCGGGTGCCGCATGCTCTACCTGGGCGTGGAGACCCTGGACGCGGAATCCCTGGTCAGAACCGGCAAGACCCCGAACATTCACACCAGCGCCC
>JBMORB010000125.1:0-3119 GCA_049320925.1 Thermodesulfobacteriota bacterium
GGACGAGGCGCTGAAGGCCAGGGCTTCGCCCACGGAAAAGGCCAGCCGGGACGCCACCAGGGAAAAGCAGAGCATGATGGCGAAAAACAAAAGGTTCTTGTTGTCGGCCAGTACCCCGCGCCGCTGACTCTGGGAGTTTCGAAGATAGACCACGAAAAAAACCAGTGCTCCGATAAGGGCCGCGCCCAGGGAGGTGGCCAGAGAGCCCTGGGCGCTGGCCTCCATTTTAAAAGCCTCCAGCTTCAGCAGGTCCAGGTCGGTGATGCGCTGACCTTCCCGGAGAATCATTTCCCCTTTTTTGATTTCGTAAACCACCTGGCTGATGCTGGCCTGGGCCTCCTGTTTGCGTTTTTCGGTTTTGCTGGTGTTGAGCGTGATGTTGGGGGCAACCAGGCGCTGGGCAAAATCCACAATGAGATTTTTCAGGGTATAATCCGCGCTGGCCAGCAGGGGCTCGCCCACCACACGGACCATGACCTGGGCCTGTTCTATGCCGTAAAATTTTCTTAAATTGGTGACCACCTCTTCCTGCTGGGTGCTTACGGTGCTCAGGACAATGCCTTTGTCCCTTTCCCGGAGCAGGTTCTCCTTGTTTGCCACCACGCCGTTGGACAGCACCTCAGTGATGATCCGGCTGATCAGCTGCTCGGTCTGTTTGGAGAACCTGTCTTTTTCCAGGATGCCATAGGCGCCGTTGCTCACGCTGATGCCCAGGGTCTGTTCGAATTTGGCCTTGGATTCCCACAGCAGTTCATGGCCCGACTTTTTGGAGGCGTCGGCCGGAGAAATACTGCCCCGCATCGCCCCCCTGGCCAGCTCGAAGCTTACGGAAACCTGGCGGTTGATCTGTTCGATCAGGGTATCGTTGTAATCATAGACCGTAAAAACCTTTTCACCGATCTGTGCCCGCTTTTCCTCGGTGGCCTGGTCATCCTTGATCAGCAGGTCCTTGGGGGCCTTGATGTCCTCTTCGGCCACATCACCCACCTGGTAGGCATAGTCCTGAATTTTAAAGGAGGAAAGCGACAGGGTCAGGGAAAAGACCAGGGCCGTGGCAGCCAGCAGCATCCACCGGAAGGAGCGGCTGTCGATGGGAGGAATAAGAACCTTGTTGATAAACGGGATGGTCATGGCGTCAGATGAAGCAGCAAAGAACGGACGGCTCTGCCGTCACGCGCGGCGAAAGCCGGCACGGAAAACCGGTCACGGTCATCAAAAGATCGGCCGCGCTTCTCATGGCTGTTTCATGCTCCTTAAAGACCCTTCCGAATCACATTCCGGGGTTTTTATAGAAAAGTGGCGAACTTTTCAAGCAAAAAGCGCCGGCAGGAAATAGTATTGGAAAAAGGTTTATTTATTTCAAGCCGTTGCTTCCATTGCCGGTCTTCTCCTCATAGGCGGCGATGATCTTTTCCACCAGGGAGTGGCGCACCACGTCCTTTTTTGAAAAAAAAACAAACTCGATGCCGGGAATGTCGGTGAGAATGTCCTTGGCTTCGATCAGGCCTGAGGATTTGCCGGTGGGCAGGTCAATCTGGGTGATGTCGCCGGTGATCACCGCTTTTGAATTAAAACCGATGCGGGTTAAAAACATTTTCATCTGCTGGGTGGTGGTGTTCTGGGCCTCGTCAAGAATGATAAATGAATCATTCAGGGTTCTTCCCCTCATGAAGGCCAGGGGGGCCACCTCGATAACCTTTTTTTCCATCAGGCCGGCAATCTTTTCAAAGCTCAACATGTCGTAGAGCGCGTCGTAAAGGGGGCGAAGATACGGGTCGATCTTTTCGGCCAGGTCGCCGGGAAGAAACCCCAGGGCTTCTCCGGCTTCCACCGCCGGCCGGGTGAGAATAATCCGGTTGACCGCCCCTTTTTTAAACGCGGCCACGGCCATGGCCATGGCCAGGTAGGTCTTGCCGGTGCCGGCCGGGCCGATGCCGAACACGATATCAAACCGCCGGATGGCCTCGATATAGGTTTTCTGTTTGGGGCTGCGGGGCGTGATGGGCCGCTTTTTGGCGGTCTGGCACACGGTGTCGAGAAACAGCTCCCGAATGTCGGTGCGGTGGTCCTCCCGCAGGGCGCGGACGGCATGGTCCACATCCTCGGCGTATACCGGGTACCCGGCCTCGATCAGGCCGTAAAGCTGGGTCAGCACGCTTTTTGCCAGGCCGGCGGCGATATCGTCGCCACGGATGAAAACCGTGCCGCCCCGGGCGTCGATCTGGATATCCAGGGCGGATGCGATCCTTTTCAGGTGGCCGCCCTGTTCGCCGAACAGCTGGATGGCAAGGTCGGTGGCCGGAAACTCAATCTGAACCGGCCGGTCAGTGGCGGCATGGGCCTGTCTCATATAATAGTCACGCTCCTTTAAGGATTCACTGGTGCCGGTATCATACATAATCCCGGCCCGTGTTGCAAATTTTCCGCGATGTGGTAAAAACGGGAATGCCCGCCCGGCCGGCAAAGGTCGGCCGGTCTGTAAATTATCAAATTAATTTAGATTGTTAATTGCGAGGCGGATGGCGTCAATGAACATCGTCGACATGGCAATCATCGCTGTTGTGTGCGTATGCCTTATCCGGGGTCTTTTCCGGGGCCTGAGCCGGGAGCTGGCCTCGATCATCGGTATTCTGGGGGGGTTTTACGGGGCCTATCTGTTTTATCCCCATGCGGCCAGACGGCTGCCGGCCGTCATTCCCAGGGGAGCTTTTGCCGATCTGGCGGGTTTTGCCCTGGTGTTCTGCGGTATTGTGATCGCCGTGGCCCTGATCGGCGTGCTGATCCGGTACATTCTGGGCATCACCATGATGGGATGGCTGGACCGGCTGCTGGGCGGCGTGTTCGGCGCCCTCAAGGGCGCCCTGTTTGTGGTGGTGTTTCTGTTTTTTGTCACCTCGGTGGGCGGTTCCTCCCTTCCCTATGCCAAGGGGTCCCGGCTTTACGGTTATGCCGCCGCCATGGCCGATTCCATGGCCGACGTGGTGTCCAGGGGGTTATACAAAGGCCTTTATGCAAAAGTGCAGGAGATTAAAAAACAGTGGATAAAATAGAACCCGATGCCGGAAACGGCTCCCAGATGGAGCGGCTGGTCCGGATTATTGATACACTGAGAGGTGACA
>JBMORB010000126.1:0-3115 GCA_049320925.1 Thermodesulfobacteriota bacterium
GGACACTGACGGAGACCTGGACGGTGTCATCGGCGATGGAGAAGGAGACCTGGTCTTCTTTGAGAACTTTGGCGACAACGCGGCGCCGCTGTTTGGGAAAAGGGTCGGAGACAACAGCCCCTTTACCGGGTTTGACATCGGCAACAACAGCCGGCCCGTGTTTGTGGACATCGACGGTGACGGCGACATGGACATGGTCTCCGGCGGCGAGCTGAATTACAGCGAGCTGGGCGAAGCGATTATCGACGAGATCGGCAACCGGCTCAACTTTTTCGAAAACGTGGGAACGAAATCGGCCCCTGTATTTGAAGAGCGCCTGGGCGCGGACAACCCCCTGGACAGCGTGATTACCGGACGGGATGACATGGCCGCCTTTGTGGACCTCGACGGCGACGGCGACATGGACCTGTTTGCCTGGTCCAAGTATGACGACAATGCCCTGATGTTCTACAAAAACACCGGAAACGCCAGGAACCCGCTGTTTGAAAAACAGCCGGAAGGCGAAAACCCGCTCTTTTTCGTTGATACCTGGCGGACCAGTTCAATCCAGTTTGTTGACATCGACGGCGACGGCGACATGGACGCCTTTACCAGCAGATATCAAGGATATGGGGCTACCACCGGCGCAATTGAATTTTATAAAAACGTTGGCACGGCCACTTCCCCCCGGTTCGCGCCGGCGGAGGGCGACAATCCCCTTGACATGGTGCTGGCCGATATTCCATGGTCCGATGCTTTCAGTCTGGCTTTTGTGGATATCGACGGTGACGGCGACATGGACGCCATTGTGGGAGAATCTTCCTACAATTACAGCGACGGATGGGTGCATGGCCTTCGGCTCTATGAGAACACCGGCTCCGCAACGGAACCTGCCTTTACCCCGGTGGAAGACGCCGACACCTTCTTTACAGAAATGGCCGAACAGGGGGAAACCTATTACGACATGTTCCCGGCCTTTGTAGACATTGACGGTGATGCCGATATGGATGTTTTTGTCGGAGAGGACTACGGCCGCTTCCTCTTCTTTGAAAACACAACCAACGAACCTGGCCCCGGGCCGGCCCCTGTGCCCATACTTCCCGAGTCGGATGAAGGCGGATGCTTTATCAATACAGCCGGAGGCACCCATGGCAACGTCTTTACCCGGGCGTTGACATGGATTCATTCAACCGTAACCGCCATGCTCAAGTAGCGCCGGTTATATGAAGTAAAAAAGGAGGGCTTCCTTGCAGGCCCTCCTTTTTTTATTTATGATTTACCGTCAGGCGGGATATGCGCCCCACCCCAGGCGGCATGACGGCATTTTATGTGGCGGCCTGAAGGCCGCCGCTACATCGGCCGGGGAAGAATCTACGGGCCGGGCGGCGCGGAAGGCCCCCGTGTAGCGGAAGCCTTCAGGCTTCCATAAAAAAGCCCGCCGCTACATCGGCCGGGAAAGAATCTGCGGGCAAAGCGGCGCGGAAGGCCCCCATGTAGCGGAAGCCTTCAGGCTTCCATAAAAAAGCCCGTCGCCACATTGAACGGAAATGCGCCCGAGAATGACGACAAAAGCTGTCCGTCATTGCCGGGTTCAGCCCGGCATACATATAAAATGAATAACACCAATTTTATGCTGGATTCCGGCCTTCGCCGGAATGACGATAGATTAAAAACGCCGAGTACAAGATCGATGCCGGGCAGTGGCCCGGCATCCAGATAAAATTAACCCATTACATCATCCGTCATGCCGGACCCCGATCCGGCATCCAGATAAAAATGACACTGGCCTTAAATCAGAATTGAATGCCGCCATGGTTCGATCCGATCCCGATGGCGATTTCGATTTGGATAAGGGCCGAAAAGGACTTCCGCCGTGCATGTACTGATCCGTGAAAAGCACATGGCCTGCGCCTGGCAGATGAAGTGTTTTCCCCAGCCGGACCGAAGCCTGGATGCCGCCGAGACCCTCATGAGGGATGCCTTTAAAATCGTGGCGGCCGTCGAAGACAAGCTCACCGAGTTCCGGGCCAGCCCCTTTAACCGGATTAACGAACAGGCCGGCATCTCGCCGGTGGCCGTGGACGAGGAAATCTGGTCTGTCGTTCAGCGGGCCGTCGCCTTTGGACACCGTACCGGCGGCGTTTTTAACATCGCCTTTGCCACGATCCTGCGTTCCAAAACCCCGGATGATCCGGGGCTCCGGGACCTGGCTGATTTTCGAAAAATCGAGTTCAACGAGGCGGACAGAACCATCTTTCTGCCGGACCGGCGCATGCGTGTCTCTCTGGGCGGCATCGGCAAAGGCTATGCCGTGGACAAAGCCTTTGCGTTCCTGCGGCAAAACGGCCTGGTCAACTTCATGGTCAACGGCTCCGGCGACCTGCGGGTCCACTCCCTGCCAGACGCGCCCCGGCCCTGGCGCATGGGCATTCAAAACCCCTTTGAACCGCAAAAACAGATCGGCATGGTGCACATGCGGAACAACGCCCTGGCCAGCAGCGGCAACTATATAAAACGGGGCCACATCCTCTCAAACGCCCACGAGATCATGGCCGCCACGGTCCAGGGCGACACCTGCGAATTCTGCGACATGTGGGGCACCTACCTGATGTGCCTGCCGCTTGCGACGGCCTTGAGCGAACTGGACCGGGAAAACCTGTTCGGTATTCTGGTGGACAACCAGGCCGGGGTCCACCTCTCTCGTACGGCCAGGGCCGGCAGAAGCGAAAAAACGGAAACGGGGACCCCGCCTGTCTCGCGCATGCCTTCCCCGGACAACAGCGCATACAGTTCCTGATACAGGAGCGTTTGAAGGGTTCAAGGGGTCAAGGGGCCGAGTGATCCACCCTAATACTGAACCCGATGGAAATTGCAGCATCTGATTTTTGATGGCTGCGCAGAAGTCTTACCATCGTCATTCCGGGCTTGCCTGTCGCGCCGAAGCCCGCAGGGCGAAGGCTGAACCCGGAATCCAGTATAAAATTAATATTATTCATTTTTGCTGGACCCCGGCTCAGGGGCCGGGGTGACGGAATAAGGAAATTGCAGCATCTGATTTTTGATGGCTGCGCAGAAGTCTTACCATCGTCATTCCGGGCTTGCCTGTCGCGCCGAAGCCCGCAGGGCGAAGGCTGAA
>JBMORB010000127.1:0-3114 GCA_049320925.1 Thermodesulfobacteriota bacterium
CCAAAACAGTATGAGTTGGGTAATAGAATTAGCGATCGGGGAATCTGATGTCAAGAAAAATTTTTACTTCCAGACAGGAATTTTGTAACTATATGATTTTAAATAAAATAAATTTTTAAAAATTTTTTTCCGGACGACCCTGGAACAGAGGCTGATCCTGTGAATAACCCGAAATCAGGAGCATGGCCAAAGTCTAAAAAGCGAGCTTCGGTTTCTGGATAAAGGAATCCGGGGATGGGTAGAATGGCTATTGCTCTGGGAGACAGCGACAGAAACGCTTCGTAGGCTGTTCGGCAGAAACACCGGCCGGCGCCGTGTTTTACAGAGGGTCGTTCAGAAGATCGGGCAGGTCTTTGCCGGCGGACATTTTCCAATCGGGGGCCCGCTTTTCCAGAAAGGACAGAACGCCCTCCACGGCGTCGGGCTGGCGGCAGACCCACTGAAACAGGCCAAACTCCCGGGCGTCCATCTGGTCAAGGGTGGCGGTCAGGCCCTGCCACAGCAGGCGCTTGGCAATGGCTACCGATACCGGCGCTGTTTTTTTGAATTCCCGTGCCCGTTCCAGGGCGGCGGGGAGCACGTCCGCGGCCGGCAGGGCCTCTGACGCCAGCCCCATTCGCGCCATTTCGGCACCGCTGATCATGCGGCCGGAGAGCATCAGGTCGGCGGCGTTGGAAAGGCCCGCAACCCGGGGCACGATCACATGGGAGGCCAGTTCCGGTGTCAGACCCCGACGCACGAACGCGAACTGAACTTTGGCCTCTTCGGCCACGATGCGGATGTCGCAGGTCATGGGATAGGTGATGCCCACGCCGATGGCATGACCGTTGATGGCGGCCAGCACCGGCTTTCTTATATGGTAGGGCATCACCGGCGGAAAGGCCAGCGCGGCCCGGGCGTCTTCGGTCGTGGCCGTGTCAAAGGAACCCGCGTCACCGGAAAGGTCGGCCCCGGCGCAGAAGGCCCGGCCCGCGCCGGTGATTACCACGGCCCGTACCGTGTCGTCCCTGTCCAGGGCCGCCAGGGCATGGCCCAGGTCCCTTGCCATGGCCGGGTTCCATGCGTTCATGGCCTCGGGCCGGTTTAACGTAATGGTGGCAACGCTGTCGTCGATATTCAACAGAATCGTGGTATAGGACATCTTTATGCCGCCTTTTTCTGACGTGATTTGAATTCTTTGAGCATCTCGTGGGGAACCACCCGGATCAGTTCGGACAGGGTGGTGTCGCTCATTTTGGACAGGCCGTCGTCCACCATGGTTTTCATGCCGTTTTCAATGGCCAGGGCCTTGATTTCCCGTGTGGAAGCCTCCCGGTTCAGTGCCCTGGCGATATCCTGGTCGATGATCAGTATTTCGGAAATCAGGGTCCGTCCGTTGTAGCCGGTGTAGTTGCACTCCGGGCATCCTTCTCCCCTGAAGAACTCCAGGTGTTCGGGATAGGCGTTAAACAGCGGCTCCCACTCATATTCCGTCGGTCTGTAGGCAACGCGGCACCCGGGGCAGATTTTTCGCAGCAGCCGCTGGGCAACGACGCCCATCAGGCTGGAGGCCAGCTGGTTGTAATCGATCCCCAGATCAATGAGCCTTGGGATGGCGCCCACGGCGTCGTTGGTGTGGACGGTGCTGAGCATCAGGTGACCGGTCTGGGCCGCGTCGAAGCTGATGCGGGCGGTCTCCTCGTCCCGGATTTCCCCGACGAGGATCACGTCCGGGTCCAGCCGGAGGAAGGAGCGCAGCAGCCGGGCAAAGGTCAGGCTGATCTTGGTCTTGACCTGTGTCTGCATGATGCCCGGGAAACTGTATTCAATGGGGTCTTCCGCGGTGATGATCTTGATCGTGGGGCTGTACACGAACTGAAGGGCGCTGTAGAGCGTCGAGCTTTTGCCGCTTCCCGTGGGCCCGGAGACCAGGAGCATGCCGGCGGAACTTCTCAACAGCCGTTTCAGCGGCTCGGTCACGTGGCCGGAGTGGCCCAGCGAATCGATTTCCACCTTGGCCTTCCGGGGGTCCAGAATACGGATGGTGACATTTTCGCCAACAATGCCGGGGCAGGTGGCCACCCTGAAATCAAGGTCCACGTTTTCCTTTTTTCGCGAGTCAAAGTAGGTCACACGGAAGACGCCGTCCTGGGGCAGGCGGTGCTCCGCGATGTCCATGTTGGAGATGACCTTGATCCTGGAAATCACGCTGTTGACCAGTTCCCGGAGTTTGTCGTCAAGCCCCTTGTGCTGCAGCGTCTGCAGCATGCCGTCGATCCGGTACCGCAGCTTGGGGGTCTTGCGGTCCTGCTCGATATGGATATCGCTGGCACCGTTGGCGATCCCGTAACGGATGATGTAGTTGACCAGTTCCATGGTCTCGGCTCTTTCCAGACCGTAGGAGGTCCGGCCGGCGATTCTGACCTCGTCGATCTGGGTGTCCAGGCAGATCTCCATTGAATCAACGCAGACCGGTCCGATCGTTGTGTCTTCCGCCAGGGGCGGAGCCTCGGAGAAGCGGGTCTGGTATATCTCTTCAAAAAGCCGCAGAAAATTCTCCTCGGTAATGAGCATGCAGGAGAGTTTGAGATGGGCATAGACGCTTTTGACATCCTCGGCCGAGGGCAGGTGCTCGGGATCATAGGTGGCCACGCTTATTTTTCTGTCTTCCAGGGCGATGGGCAGAATGAGATTTTTCCGCGCGTATTTCTGGCCGATGATGCTGGTCAGGGCGGTTCTCTGTGATTCCATCAGATCCAGGTGTTCGATTCTTTTAAACGGAATATTATGCTGCACGGACAGCGCATGATAGAGCTGGTCCATGGTAATGAGATTTTTTTCCAGCAGAATTTTGCCCAGGGGCAGATCCCGGTGATATTGTTCCTGAAGCGCGGTCATCAGTTTCGACGGGTCGAGTATTCCCTCCTTGACCAGGATTTCCCCGAACTTGATCTGCTTGCCGTACTTTTTCAAAACATAATCCAGGTCCGTGGGGTTGATCACCCCCATGTCGCACAGGATCTTCCCCAGTGTCTGGACCGGCTTTTTGGATGACCGCGCTTTTTTCAGCTGTTCCGGCGTGATGAGCTGTAACTGAAGGGCCATCTCGCCGAAGGCCGTGGCGCCGAGGTTCTC
>JBMORB010000128.1:0-3101 GCA_049320925.1 Thermodesulfobacteriota bacterium
CGGGGGCCGGGGTGACGGAGGCCGGAAAAGCCGCTTTTCGATACCGATACCGATAGCGATCCCGATTTTGATCTGGATAAGCAAATAAAAAATGTGTCACCATGGTTAAAACCGCTTTTGGACAACAGTAAATCATGCTGTTTCCGATAAAAAAGATTAGCCGGTCAGAGCGTGCGGCAACTGGCAATAAATGGTTGATCCCGCTCCATACAACCCTGCCCTGATAATGGAGTTAAAACAGCCGTTCCCCTTTTTGAATCGCGCCAAGCTCGATCTCGATAAACTCCTCCTTCACCATGCTGCGCAGGGGGATCGGCGCGCAGGCCCCGATGAAATCCCAGAACTCATCAGACAGTTTGTACTTAAAATTGCAGGCGATGCATCGAATATACTCCCCCTCCACCACAAACCCCATTTTATATTTAAAGCAGCTCCAGCAGGCGTCAAAATGGGTGTGAAGTTTTTTGTTCCCGTCGGTCCGAACAAAAAAATTAATATTCTTCCCATTGTACTTGTAGGTGTAAAAATGGACCTTGCCGTCATTGACCGTGCTGACGGGGATTTTGATGCGATCCCCCGCCGGCACGATAAGTTCATATTCGGGAGGCTCCCGGCCGCACCCGGCAACGGCCAGCAGCAGCAGGGCGATAAGAGCGGCCCTCCATCTCCCCTGCTTTTCCAGACCTGATAAACGCCCTGTCGGTTTCATTTCCGCGCACCGCCCCCGGGATATGTCACGAGTTGATTCGGCCACGGACGCAAAGCGTCGAGAAAATCCATAAAATTCTCGAACTATCGCATAACCCTGTCCGGATCGGTAATGGCGACCTTCCAGGACGGGATGATCGTGGCCGCCAGATACGGGAATATGGTAAAGATCATGATGATCGAAACCTTGTAAATATCGACATCGGGAAACGGGGCAAACTCGGGGAAGAGCACGGACCAGCCCCGCAGCACCGGCGCAAACAGGAGCCCGCCGAAATAAAACACATGAACATAGGCCCCGATGGCGCCGGTCAGAAACGAGAACACGGACAGTGCCGCTCCCTCCCAGAATTTCAGTTCCAGAATATCCGAGGTGTCCCATCCCACGGCCTTCAGTATGCCGATCTCGTTTTTCTCGTTATCGCTGATACCCATGGCCCGGTCCCATATCAGAATGGCAAAAGCGGCGATGACGCCCAGCAGCAGGGCCGCCGCCAAACCGCTTCTCCAGCCGAACAGCGCGTTGTAGGTACTCCGCACCTGGTCATTGGAGATGATCCGCGCCGTGGGAAAAAGCGCCTGAATCTTCCGCGAAACCGTATCCAGCTCGTTGCGGTTTCTCACCTGAACCGTCAGGTCGGTGGCCATGCCCTCGGGCAGGGCAAAAATCGTTTTAATGTCCTCCACGGCCATGACCACCAGGTCGTTTGTCAGGATCGTGGACCGGGCGTTGAAAATACCCACCACCTTTAGAACATACAGCTCTCCATCGGCCCCCAGCACCGGAATAATATCGTCCACGTCGATTAAACGGGCGTCGGCGATCCCCTGGCCGATGATGCAGGGCAGTTTCCGGTCATTCTCTTCTTTGTTTTTCCCCAGCGGAGAATAAAACGAGCCCTTCACCATGTTGGAAACCGCTTCCGGAATCTCATCGGCGCCCAGGAACGTGTAGTTGGTCTCGATGGGCGGGTCGTAATAATATCCCCAGAACCGGGGGGTCACCCCGCCCACGCCCCGAATCTTGCGAATGGCCGGAATATAATCCACCGGAACCATCTCATGCCGGCCCAGCTTGATCCGTTGAATAATCAGCTCCGGGGATTCCGTTAACAGCAGGTCCGCCTCTTTTTTCAGCGCGTCCGTGAGAAAAAGAAGCGACGCGAACAGAAAAACCAGCAGCGTATAGACGGCAACGATCATGGCATTCTTGTACTTGCGGCGCAGCATGGAAGAGAGGGTGAACTCCAGGATCATGGCGTGCTTGTAAAAAATGCGGCTCTGCATGGTCAGTGGCCTCCGGATGCTTCTTTGCCCTGCTTCAGGAATGCCGGCGGCGACACAACAGCTCCGGCCGGAAAGTGCTCCATGCAGGCGGGAAAGTCCTGGAAAGCGGAGAAAAAGTCGGTCTGGGACGGATGCCGGGTGTATCTGGCTTCGGTCCATATGGCAAGATCGGTCAGCTGCAATATCCTCGCAAGTTCGCGATTCGCGGCAAGCGTCGGCCGCATGCGGCCCCTGGCCAGCAGCCCGTGGCCTGCCAGCAGGGCCAGCAGCAGTATCTGAAAAAGCAGAAGGCCGGCGAATACCTTATATTTCACGGGGACGCCTCCTCTTCCGGCTCGGCGTCAAACAGGTAAATGTCGATGAAATAAAGAATCAGGGCGTCGATGTCCCGATCCGTGAGCCGGTATTTCCAGGCCGGCATCCACAGGGGCGGTTCCGGGCCGGCCGGGTCCAGTTTTTCCGGCGTGCTGCCGTTTCGGATAATCTGCCGCAGGGCCTCATACCGGTCCCGCACTACGTTGAACAAAGGGATGTCGGGGTCTTCATCCAGTTCCTCCAGGTCGCCGGTTTTCTCCAGCAGGTCAAAAAAGGTCCTGGCATCCTCGGGCGTCCGCAGAAA
This sequence comes from Thermodesulfobacteriota bacterium, assembly GCA_049320925.1. Classification (GTDB taxonomy): domain Bacteria; phylum Desulfobacterota; class Desulfobacteria; order Desulfobacterales; family Desulfosudaceae; genus Desulfosudis. Next base: position 2,615 of record JBMORB010000128.1, read on the forward strand.
CAGCTTGGCCGCGGTCGTGTTATGGGCCGGTATGGTTTCCTTGGCATAATTGAAATTCTTCACCCCGCCCCTTCCCCACACGCCGTGGCAGCTGATACATCCCATGGTCTGATAGAAATGTTCTCCCAGGTCCACCATTTTCTCGTGGGGCGGCGGGCCGAAATCCATGTAGCACAGCGGGCAGACAACGGGCTCCGGCGGCTTTATCGGCCGGCCTTTGGGGGAAACGACAATCCAGCCGGTCATGTAGGTATGGCAGTCGCCGCACATGGTGGTGCAGAAATACTGAAAAATACCCTCCCGGTCGGCCGTGAACCGCAGCTCGGCCGGATGACCGGGAACAATGGGCACCGGCGCCAGCCCCAGCCCGGGAATGTAAAACTGGTGGGACACATCGGCGGTCTTGAGCTTGAGCACCACCCGGTCCCCGGTCTCCAGCAGAATGGTCATGGGCGGAAACCGTTTCCACCAGTAATTCAGGCCGGTC
>JBMORB010000129.1:0-3077 GCA_049320925.1 Thermodesulfobacteriota bacterium
CCCAGACCCGGGTTTCCGGCGATACCGGCGTTTCCGTGCTGGCCTGGTTTGACAACGAATGGGGCTATGCCAACCGCATGCTGGACACCACGCTGGCCCTGCTGTCGGCCTGATTCCCTGTTTTTTTTACCCTCTGTTTTTAGCCGCCATGCGGGCCGCGACGGCCACGATCCAGTCCGAAGGGGTCCGGGTCAGCAGGCCGTTGCTGATGCGGTGCTGAAAGTACATGAACTTGGCGGCCAGGCCGGGCACCACCATAAACCTGTTGCGCACAATGGCGTTTACAATTGCTTTTGCCACGTGTTCAGGTTCCAGAAGCCCGGCCATGCGCTTGACGGCCTTGCCTTCGGGCGGCATGGTCTTGGCCTCCTCGTCGATGAAGGGAGTTTTCACTTCCGGCGGGCAGACCACGGTCACGCGGATATTGTGCCGCCTGAACTCGGCGCGGATGCACTCGGAAAAGCCCACCAGTGCGTACTTGGAGGTGCTGTAGAGGCTGTAGCCGAAGATGCCGATCAGGCCGGCTTCGGAGGCCAGGTTCACGATGTGGCCGCTTTTCTTTTTCTTCATGTGGGGCAGGACCGCGCTGATGGTGTTGCGGGTACCGTACACGTTGATCTTCATCACCCGGTCGAACTGTTCATAGGTGATGTTCTCAAAGTAGTTGCCGTCCCCCACGCCCGCGCTGTTGATCAGGATGTCGGGCGTGCCGAACCGCTCCACCGCATCCTTTATCTTTTTTGCCACATCGTTATTGTCCGCCACATCCATGGACACGGTATCGATTTTCTGACCGGGGTCAACGGTCCGGGCCTCAAGCGCGCGGCGGGCCTTGTCCAGGCCGGCCTGGCCCCTGGCAAACAGGACCATGCCGCACCCCTGGTCTGCCAGCAGAAGGGCGGTCTCCAGGCCGATGCCGCTGGAACCGCCGGTGATAAACGCCAGTTTATTGGAAAAGAATGACATGGTTTCCCCCCTGTTTTTTTGGTTTAACCTTGCTGCATCAAAAGTCCGGCGGTTGATAACAAAGCCCTGTGCCTTTTTATCCAGATCGCTATCGGTATCGGACCGATTCCCACAACTGTTTCGATCCCGATCCCGATTTCGATAGCGATTTGAAAGAAAGCACTAAAATTTCATGAAATATTCGGGTTACAACCCGGGGTGACGGTCAAGGTATTCCCGAATGTGCTTCAACCCCTCTTCGTAGGAGACCTTCGGTTCATACCCCAGTTCCCGGCGGGCCCGGTCAATGGGAAAACGGTTGTCCGAACCCACCAGGTTTAAGGCATCCCGTGTCACCGGGGGCCGTTTCTGAATGCCGAAGAGCTTCCATATCCTTTCAAAGGTGTAAGCCCCGAAGGCGGCCACGGGCCGGGGCACGGACTTGGGATTTTTCACGCCGATCATGGCGGCGATGTCCTCAAAATAGTGACGCCAGGTCACGCCGATGCCGTCGGCGGCGTTGTAAACCCGGCCCAAGGCCGCGTCGCTGGCACCGGCCAGCAGAAACAGGTCGGCCACGTTGTCCACGTATGCCAGGCCCGCGTTCATGTTGCCGCCGGAGATAAGCCCCGGCGAGCCGCTGCGCAGGACGTTGACCACGTCGTGAAGCCAGGGCCCGGACCGCGGGCCGTAGACATTGGCCGGCCGGACCACGGTCAGGGCCATCTGTTTTTCTTTGTGGTATTCCCATGCCAGCTTCTCCTGGGCCTGCTTGGTGCGGCTGTAGGGGCCGAAGGTTTTTCCGTACCCGGCATCCTCGTGGCACACCCCGGCGCGGACCTTGTCGCCGTATACCACCACGCTGGAGACCAGCACCACCCGCGCCCCGCTTTTTACGGCCTGTTCAAACACCAGGCGGCTGCCTCCCACGGTAAACTCCCAGTATTTTTTCTCATCCCCCCAGTCCGACACCACCGCGGCCAGGTGAATGACGCTTTTTGCACCGGAAACGGCCTCTGCCACAGCCTTTGGTTCCGAGATGCCGCCCCGGACCACTTCCACGCGGTTTCCCCATTCTTCGGGGATCGCCTCCTGGGGCAGCACCAGGGCCTTGACCGCGATGTTTTGCTCCAGCAGTTTGTGAACCACCCGGCTGCCGATAAAGCCGGTGGCGCCGGTCACCAGCACGGGCTGGGCCATCTGTTTCGGACTGTTCATGGTGATCCTTATTTTGTTGGCAGAATTAAAATTCACCGCTTTGCGGTGCAAATAAAAGAACCGTCAAAAACCACAATATTCATGTTTCAATGCCGGCGTTGGCAAAAATTTTCCGGCTTTTCTCCAGAACGCTCTTGTCGGCAAACGTGGTCATGGCCTTGTGGGTTTTATACGGGTCGGCCGCGCCAATCTTGCCGGTCTTGTCGTGCCACAGCGGGTTGTAGGCCAGCAGGGCCGCCTGTTTGACATTCAGGTTTTTAAGGAACGCGGCGATGCCGGCGATGTTTTCTTCGGTGTCGGTGATGCCCGGAATCAGGGGGGTTCTGGGCAGCACGGGTTTGCCTTCCGTCCGCGCCCGTTGGAAAAGCGTTTTAAAGTTGGCCAGGATCCGGTCGTTGGCCACGCCGCAGTGGGTTTTGTGGGCCGCCGGGTCAATAATCTTTATATCAAAATAGATGATGTCAAGCAGGGGATAGAGCAGGGCCATGAACCGGTCCATATCGAACAGGCCGCAGGTCTCAATAAGGGTGTGGATATTTTCGCGCCTGAGGGCCGCCAGCAGGCCGGCGGTAAAATCCATGAAAAGCGTGGGCTCGCCGCCGGACAGGGTGACCCCGCCGCCTGACGCGTCAAAGAAGGGCTTGTCCGGCAGGACTTTTTCAAGGATTTCGTCTGCCGACATCTTTTTGCCCACCTGCTCCAGGGCGCCGGAAGGGCAGGCCGCGACACACTCAAAGCAGAGCGTGCATTTTTCCCGGTCAATGTAAAAGGGATTGTCTTTTGAAAGGGCATGCTCCGGGCACCTTTCCCGGCAGGCGCCGCAGTCGATGCACCGGCCACCGTCAAAGGCGATCTCCATCAAGGCGCTTTTGCTTTCCGGGTTGTGGCACCACACGCAGGAAAGCGGGCACCCT
>JBMORB010000130.1:0-18058 GCA_049320925.1 Thermodesulfobacteriota bacterium
CGCAGACGCCGGGATCGATTTTTGAAGCATCATAGGGACATCCGTCGGTTTCATCCGGCTCGCCGTCACCGTCCGTGTCCAGAACCCACTCATCCGCGCCGATATCGGGCAAGGCATCGCGGGTGTTGCCGTCCAGGTCCATGGCCGGAGCCCCGGTGCCCGTTCCCGCGTCAATACAGGGGGAACCGGCCTGAAGATGCACATCGCCGTCCGTAGTGGGCGCGGCACCAGGATCAGGCGGATCAACAAACAGTGGATCAACATCGATATTGCCGCCCAGGTCCGTGCCCAGGGACGCATTCCAGGAAGCGCTGCCGCCGCTGCCCTTGATATCACAGTAGGTGTAGGTTGGCGCGGTGTTGGTACCTTTGTAAATGGCCGAATCGTCCCATAGGATACAGTTGGTCAGCACAGGGGCGCAAGCACCGGCTCCCATGGCAGTTGATACCGCATTATACAAGGACCGGCCGTTGGCCGCAGAGTTGCCGCCAAAGGAACAGTTGGTAAGTTCCGGGCTGCTGACACCATAATATCCCTCATTATATATGGCGCCGCCATCGGACGTGGCGCTGTTGCCTGAAAATACGCAGTTGCTTAATGTCGGGTTGCTGTCGGCAGCAGGGTAGGCGTAGTTGTACAGAGCGCCGCCATCGGACGTGGCGCTGTTGCCTGAAAATACGCAGTTGCTTAATGTCGGGTTGCTGCCGTACCCTCCGTAGTTATACATACCGCCCCCCTCACTGGCCCTGTTTCCGGAAATGACGCAGTTGTAAATCTGGGAATGGATATTCCGATTATGGATTCCACCTCCGGAAAATGCGCTGTTGCCGACAATTACGCAATTTTCAATTATAGGATAGAACCTGTCGGTATAGGGGCCAGGAATTGATATAAAAACCCCGCCTCCATCGTTGTTGTCGTCCGATCCGTTTGCGTTGCCTGCTTTAATTGTAAAGCCATCTATCTCTATGGGATTAGCGCTGCCACTGGTAACAACATGGTATGCATTATTGTCATTATTGTTAAAACCGTCGTCATTCTGGTCCAGGTCACCGCTTAAAACAGTTACATTTTTCTTCGGCTCGCGCTGTGTTCGTTCAGATTCCAGCGCGCCGCCGCCGGCGCCGTCGGTGCCATCAAACCCCCCATAGATAAATTTATTGCCCCGGATTTCAAAGGTTGACGTGCGGTCACCGTCTGTCTTTCCACCGCCTTCATCCGGATAATAAGTGCCGGCAGCTACCCAGATTTCATCATTTAATGCGGCTGCGGCCAAGGCATCCTGCAAATACACAAACGCGTCCGCCCAGGATGTCCCGGTGCCGGCGCCGGTGGCGTCCGCATCCACATAGATAATCGCCGCTCCCGCGCGGATCGGCGTCAGAAGAAACAACAGACAGAAAAACATGGAAAAAAGAAAGAGCGGAACGCCTATTTTTCGACTTTCTCTCATAGCCACCTCCCCTTGTTCAGTTGGATTTCAATTGCCTTCCCCCCTTACTTGCAGGAAGCTTTGCCTTCCCTTCTTTAAGTGGTCACATATACCCCTACTACTTTTAGGACCGCTTCCATCACTAGGCGCGCCGGTTTCCGACATCCCCGGCAGGCCCAGCCATTGATCAAACGTCTGGTTTACGCGCATCGCCGTCGTAACAGACCATGATTTTCGCCATCCTCCCTTATCAAGGACATGTTTAACCGCCTTCCGGCAACTTACGGCATCCCGGCATCAAAAATCAAAAAGGGCCGGGCCGGCCCCGCTACAGGACCGGTCCGGCGTTTGCGCTTTTTGTTCGTTGCCTCAGCGGCTCGTCACACGGATCACACGGGCCGGTTACCGGTGATGACACGGACATAATGTCTTTATTTGTTTTTTGTGACCGTGTCGATGAAGCAGACAACGCCGGTGCTTCCATCACCGCTTTCCCCGGTCAGTTCATCCCACCAGCCGTTACAGTTGTTGTCAACAAGGTCTCCCCTTATTTCCGTCGCGCCGGGATAGACGGAAGGATTTGAATCGTTGCAGTCCACATCATTGCAATAGCCATCCCCGTCTTCATCGATGCACTCGCATTCTTCATCAACAAAACCGTCACAGTTATTGTCCATGCCGTCATCGCAGATTTCTTCAGCGCCGGGATAAACACCGGCGTTCGTGTCGTCGCAGTCTTCGCATGCGTAATAGCCGTCTCCATCCGCATCCGTTTCCGGTACGCCGCAACCACAGACACCCGGGTCGGTCTTGTCCGGATCATCCGGGCAGCCGTCATTGCAGTCCGCGACCCCGTCTCCATCCGTGTCGGTGTCCGGAACACCGCAACCGCAGACGCCGGGATCGATTTTTGAAGCATCATAGGGACATCCGTCGGTTTCATCCGGCTCGCCGTCACCGTCCGTGTCCAGAACCCACTCATCCGCGCCGATATCGGGCAAGGCATCGCGGGTGTTACCGTCCACGTCCGTAGCCGGTGCCCCGGTTGCGGTTCCCGCGTCAATACAGGGGGAACCGGCCTGAAGATGCACGTCACCGGCGGCCGCAGGGGCGCTGGCAGGATCCGGAGAATCGACAAACAGGGGGTCGCTGTCGATATTGCCGCCCAGGTCCGTGCCCAGAGACGCGACCCAGGAATCGCTGCCGCCGCTGCCCTTGATGTCACAGTAGGCATAGGCAGGCACGGCGTCTGAATTATACACCGCGGAATCGTTCCAGATGATGCAGTTGGTAAATTGAGGTTCGCAGACACCAAGCTTTACATTAAGTATTTTCATCACGTAATTATAAAACTCACTTCCCACACTGTCGGTATTGTTGCCGGTAAACGTGCAATTGATAAGCGTCGGGCTGACGATTCCGCCATAGGCATGGTTGTACATGGCCCCGCCGTCATCACCCGCGAAGTTTCCCGTAAAAACACTGTTGATCACCGTCGGAGAACTCTCTATCACGGGATTAAGAGTCAACTCGTAAACATAATTATACATTCCACCGCCGTCATCACCGGCGGAATTCCCGGAAACAGCACAGTTCGACATCAGGAGATTACCCCTGTTATTATAGATACCGCCGCCATAGATGTCGGCATGGTTATCCGTAATATAACAGTTGATTATTCTGGGGTTCCCGCTGGTGTTGAAAACACCGCCGCCTCGTACATCGGTATAGGTGTTGAATTCGGTACTGTTTGCGTTCCCGCCTGTAATGGTAAAACCGTCCAGAACGGTCTGGTCGCTCACGCCGACAAAATAAGCCACGTGGTAGGCGTTTTCACTGTTGTCCCCGCCCGCCGCATCGTTTTGATCCAAGTCCCCGCTCAAAACGCTTAGGCTGTTGATTGACAGGGCTCTTTCGCTCAGACTGGACTCCGTTCCCGCAAAACCGCCATAAACCGCCATTCCGTCGAGGAGGTGAAATGTCGCGTAGCGGTCGCCGTCGGCCTCGAGACCCCCTTCATCCGGATAATAGGTTCCAGACGCCACCCAGACGACAGCCCCTCCGGGGATTGTGCCGGCCGCGGCCAGGCCGTCCTGGAGAAAAACAAAGGCGTTGGCCCAGGAGGTTCCGTTGTCGGCGCCGGCAGCCCTGCCGTCCACATAAATCACACCGGTGTAAATATGATAAAGCCTGGGGTCTGTCGCGCCGGCGTACTCCTCCAGGTTGCTGATGCGATCAAAGTCGGGGTCCAGGGCGGCGTCATCAGCCAGAGGATCCAGGGTATTGGCCACTTCCCACCCGTCCGGCATGTTGTCATCATCGGTATCGGAATCCATCGGATCGGTGTTGTGCGTGTACTCGGTGGCATTGTCCGCACCATCACTGTCCCAGTCTTCTTCTCCATCCGCCGGGTCCAGCGGGTCAAGACCCTGGTCTGCTTCCCATCCATCCGGAATATTGTCTCCATCCGTATCCATATTGACAGGGTCGGTCTCGCCTGAGTCAACCACGCCGTCCAGGTCGGTGTCTTCTTCATTGTCCTCCAGTCCGTCCCCATCCGTGTCCCGGTTTCGGGAATCCATACCGGCCGCTGTCTCGACTTCATCGGGAATGCCGTCGCCGTCGTCATCCGAATCGTCCAGGTCACGCACGCCGTCGCCGTCCGTGTCCAGGCATTCATCGGCGCCGATATCGGGAGTGGCGTCCCTGGGCTCATTCTCCATGTCGTAATCCGGTACATCGGCATTGGCGCCATTGCCGGCATTGACACAGTGCGAAGTAAGCGGTATATGGAAATCCCCGGCCGCAGTAGGGGCACTGGCCGGCAGTACAGGCGTGTAAAAAGCCGGATCCCAGTCAATATTGCCGCCGCTGTCAACCCCCAGGTAGCCGTTCCAGTAACTTCCGCTGCCGTAACTGCCCTCGATATCGCAATTTAAGTAGGAGGGAACGGTCAGGGTGCTGTTGAAGTTATACACCTGGTAGTGTGTGGGGTTTGCCGAGCTGTTCTTCCACAAAATACAGTTTACCAGCAATGGCGTGCAGAGCTTTTCTGAAACAGGGTACGAATTATATATTCCGCCGCCCATGGGGGCATAGTTCGCGGTAATGGTGCAGTTATAAAATTTGGGGCTGATGTTCGTGTCCCCGGCTTTGCTGTAAATTCCACCGCCCGCGCCTTCCGCATAGTTCCCGCTGATAATACAGTTTTTCAGGACCGGCTGGTTTCCGGTGATATATACGGCGCCGCCGGTTCCTTCACCATCCAGGTATTTATAAGCCGTGTTCCCGCTGACAATACAGTTGGTCAACGACGGTGCGGCAGTCGTACTGGTTGAATAGATGGCACCGCCTCTTTTGGCTATATTTTCGGTGATCACGCAATCTGTCAGATTCACGTAGCCATATGTGGCGCCGCCACCGGATGCATGGTTCTTTGTGATGACACAGTTTTTCACGGCCACAGAGCCGCTGGGACAATAAACCCCACCGCCGTAAACGGCCTCATAGGCGGCGGTAATGGTGAATCCGTCAATGATATTAAGGGAGTATGTGTTACGAATCACACCTTTTGCATTGTCGCTGGTATCTCCCCCGCTGTTGTCATCCCGGTTCAGGTCGCCGCTGAGAACCGTAACATTATTTTCCCAGTCACGTTCTTCCAGGGTGGTTTCGCCACCGGCAAATCCGCCGTATAACGAGATATTGCTTGCTGAGAAATAAAAAATTTTATTCCTATTGTAGGCAGGCGTCTGGTCACCGTTTATATCCTCGGTAGGGATATAAGTGCCCTGGGCGACCCAGATCTGGTCCCCCGAAGCTGCGCTGTTCAGCGCTTGCTGCAACCACCGGTAGGCATCCGCCCAGGATGCTCCGGTGCCGGCACCGGCGGCGTCGGCATCCACATAAATAATCGCCGCTCCGGAACTGATCGGCATCAGAAGGAAAAACAAACAGAAAAGCGTGGAGAAAAGAAAGATCGGAACGCGTGTTTTTCGATTTTTTTTCATAGCCACCTCCCCTTGTCTGAGTCGTTTATCTTTAAGACTTCCCCTGAGTATTAACGTCCGGCCTTTGGCTCCCGCAGACGGTTCATGGTTTTAGGTGTGTTCCCTGTTTATTTTCCGGCTGTTCCTCTGGTGGTTTCGGTTCTCTGCATATCCGACAGGCCCATCCACTGATCAAACGTCTGGTTCGCCCGGGCCACGGCCTCGGCCACCAGGTCCATCTCCTTCGGTGTCAGACCCAGGGAGTCAGCAATGACCTGGGAGAGCTTCGCCTGGGCCTGCCTTACCGGCTCCAGCGCCTGCCGGCCTTTTGAGGTGATAGAAAAAATATTGGACCGCAGGTCTTTGGGGGCCTCCCGCCGGGCCACCAGTTTTTTCTGATTAAGCTTTTTCAGGTTGCTGGACATGGTGCTGGGACTTACCTTTTTAAAAAAAGCCGCCAGTTGTGAAAAGTTCATATCGCCCTTGCGGTCCAGGTAGTCCAGTAGAATAAAGTCCCTTTCAGTGAGCACTCCGGCCCCCTGCCTGCCGCCTGAAGTCTCAATAAAAAGTTGTACCCGGAACCAGAGCTGATCAATCATTTCTCCCAGTTTGTCGGCCATGAGATGCGCCTCCCTTTTATTCCTGATTATAACTGCCTGCCGTCAATGAAAACGCTTAACTTCTGATGTGTTCAATTTAAAAAAGAGAATATTCCAATTTGTTGATTATTCAGTTTTCGAAATATTCAAAAGCAAAACACATGCCATTGCTGAACATTTATTGGCCTTCGGATAACAGATTGAAGAGAAAGGCTTTTATGAAAGCATGAAACCCGCTTTAAACGAAAAAGAGGGGGGTAATTTACAAATACCGTCCGGGTTCTGTGACATATTTTGTCACCACGGCCCACTAAATCAAACCTTTCGAAAGGCCAGGGCTTCCATCTTTTCGTTTCCCGGTCCATCAACAGGGAATGGCGCCATAAAAAAGCCGGACCGGCCCTGGTTTGAGGACCGATCCGGCTTTTGCGGTTCTTTATCTGATCAGCGGTTATTCACACTGGCATGGGCCGGATATTTTATGAGTGGATTTTTCCGCGAATGCGCGGCCCGGCCTCCGAAGCTGAAGCCGGCCGCGGACACTTCACGCACGGCAACCTCCTCCGGCAGTTTATGGATTATGCGGGCTAGTCGACCAGCAGGACCGACGTGTTTTTGACACCATGCAGGACTTTCTGGGTAATGCTCCCAAGCAGAAAATCCCGAACGCCTGTCAGCCCTTTTTTGCCCAGGACCACCAGGTCATAGCCGCCGGCCCGGGCCTCGCTGATAATATCTCTGGCCACTCCCTTTTTGCGCTTTGCCAGTTTGACTTTTACCCGGTTCGCGGCAAAGCCCTTTTTTGTCAGCAATTGTTTTGCCTTTTCCATCGCTTCCGCGACCAGCTCCTTTTTCTTGTCTTCCAGAATGCAGAAAGAGGCCTGCTGAGCGACAAAATAGGGCGTCAGCTCCGGCGCCTGCATGGCGCACATGGTTTCCGTGTTCTGCAGCACGCTAAACAGTGTCACCGAAGATCTGGTGTCAAAATTGCCGCCGACAAACTCGACCGCCCTTTTTGAATTTTCCGATTCGTCCATTGCGATCAAAATGTTTTTTGCCATGGGTTTGTTCTCCTGAAAAATTGAAATTGAAAGGTGTTTTCAACCTAACGCCATTTTGGAAAAGTTGCAAGACTATCACGGTGTCACCGGACGAAACATGGCGCGGGCAGAAAGGTCCTGGTTCCCGTCAAGGCCCAAGACCAGATGCGGAGGGAAGGATATCGCCGGTGTTTTTAAGATACTGTGCTTCAGTATCGGAAGACTCAGCGGCCTGCCTGATGGCATCCAGAAGCCGGACCGTGAGCGCATGGAGCCTGGAAGGAACCCCGATCATCCTTGCGACAACCAGCAGGGGGCCGCTGAAGGTTTCGATGCTGACCAGTTCCACGCCGCCGCTTTTTTCCGCAAAATAAAATTCATGGACCGCATGAATGCCAAGCCGGGAGCCCTCCCAGACCACTTTTTCCCCTGGGCTGCAGTGGGTCACTTTCGGCGCGATGCGCATGGAAAAAACCAGCGGGTTGAGTTCAAAAGAGATACAGGTCCCTTTGACAAGGGCCTTCCCCGCTTCAAACCGGCATTCCCGGCATACCGGGTTCCACGTTTTCCAGTTTTCAATATCCGCAAACACCTCCCACACCTTTTGCCGGGGGGCGTTGATCTGAATAACGGCTTTGATGATCATGCCAGGTCTTTCGGCAAAAAACAGGCCTGTTGCGACAGCAGTTTTCCCGGGCCGCCTGCTTCCTCGGCAAGGGCATTGCAAATGGCGGTTTCCATGGGGTTCAGAGGAATGGTGATCAGCTCCCTTATGGTATTTTCCCGGCAGATGGCCCTGTTTCTGAGCCCTTCCGCAAGGGGTAGAACAACACCGGCTGGAACGGGAGTAATGAAGCTGACCCAGTATGCGGAAAGCCTGACGGGCACCAGCGGCACCCCGATAATGATGCGGGAAAGCCCCCGAACCCGGGCGTACATTCCCATGAGATCGGCATAACTCAAAACCTGAGGGCCACCGATGTCAAACGTCCGGCCGGCGGTTTCCGGTGTCTCCAGGCATCCGCAAAGGTAAGCTAAAACATTATCGATAGCGATGGGCTGGGATTTGGTGTAAACCCACCGGGGACCGAGGAGCACCGGCAGCCGTTCCACCAGATACCGAATAATTTCAAAAGAGGCCCCGCCGGCCCCGATGATGACCGCTGCCCGCAGCACGGTGGTTTTCACCGTACCGGCCTGAAGAATCCGGGCCACCTCATGGCGGCTGGCCAGATGATGGGACAATCGGTCCCCGGCATCCCCCAGGCCCCCCAGATAAATGATGCGGGAAAGCCCGGCCCGGTCGGCGGCTTCCCTGAAGTTGCGTGCGACGATGCGGTCTTTTTCCACAAAGGCCCGGGTCTGGCGAATGCTTCGGCCCCCCATGGAATGCACCAGATAGTAGGCGGTGTCCATACCGTCAAGCGCCTGCGGCAGGGAGCCCGGGTCGAGAAGGTCGGCGTAAACGATTTCCGGTTCCCGCCGCAACGGGATTTTTAGGTCCAGGGTTTCACCGGCCCTGACCAGACACCGGACCTGATACCCCCGCTCATCCAGCTTATAGAGCAGCCGCTTGCCGATAAACCCGGTGGGACCGGTGAGTAGCACTTTTTGAAACGCCATGGTGTTGATTCCTGTCATGCGCTCAAGCGTTTTTCCGATTCCCGGTGTTCCTCGTCCATCCGGGAATTTACGCCGAACACATCAAATAACTGCATTCGGGCCCGGCGGAGACCCTGCAAAAAAAAGCAAAAACTCTTTTTGTGATCTGACAAACAGCCTCTTGCAGTTTTATACCCGGGGTTTCAAAAGGGTTTCCGCGTTCTGCGGCACACTGAACAAAAACACCGAGGCCAGGGGGTCGAAGTTGCCGCTGATAAACCCGACCGCCCTTAATGAGTCTTCCGATTCATCTGTTGCGATCAAAATATAAGAGACAACCATGCTGGTTTACCGGGGCGCACGGATGGTTAGACTGCCATCCCCGTTTCAATCTCAGTGGGACAGTTCCTTTTTAACGGCCCGGCGGATTTTATCGATGGTATAAGGTTTCTGAACAAAACCCCCCGCCTTCATTTCCAGGGCGGCGGTTATATCCCCTGTTTCGGAATATCCGCTGACAATGATGGCTTTCTGCCCTGGAACCCTCTTCAGGATCCGTTGGAGTGTCTCTCGGCCGTTCATGCCATTGGAAAGAAGCATGTCAAGCAGTATCAGATCGAAAGACTGCGATTGAACGCACGCGACGGCTTCCTCTCCGCTCTGAACCGCAAAAGGCGTGTAACCCAGCGTTTTCAGAATCTCGCACAGCAATTCCCTTTGAAGCGGCTCATCATCCACCACCAGAATGCGCTGCCCGCAGCCTTTTCGTGCATCAACAGGGTCGGCTCCCTTTTCTTCTTCAGGCCCTTCGGACGCTGGGAAAAAGCATTCGAACCGGGTCCCCTGTTCATTGCTGGCGATATTGACATACCCTTTGTGATCCTGGATGATATTCCATACAATCGTCAGTCCAAGGCCGGTCCCGCTTTTTCCCATGATCTTCGTTGAGTAAAAGGGCTCGAAGATGCGCTCCAGATGGTCCAGTGCAATACCGGGACCATCGTCGGAAACCGTCAAAACCACATATTCGCCCTTTTCAATGTGAATATAACCAGACATGGGGCCGTAGAGGTTAAGATTTTTTGTCGAAATACTGACATGCCCTTTCCCGCCCACGGCCTCCATCGCGTTCATGACAAGGTTCATCATCAGCTTGAAAATACTGATTTCCGAGGCATTGATATGCCTGAGACCGGGTTCCAGGTCGGCCTGAATTTGGATGTCGGGGGCCGCGTTCCGGATGCAGATAAACTCGGGGCTCATTAAAAACGCGTCAATCATGTCGTTCAGCAAGACGGGACGCTTCTCCAGGGCCACCCCTCTGGCGACGCTCATCAGATCCTGGACCACGGCCGCCGCCCGTACCGCGGCCTCATGGATGGTTTCCAGGCCCATTCTTGTTCTTTCAGAAAGCGAGGGGTCCATCAGCAGCAGTTCGGGATAGGTCAGAATGCCGGACAGGATATTGTTCAAATCGTGGGCCACGCCACCGGCCAGCAGGCCCAGGGCCTCCATCTTTTTCAGCCGGTGCACTTTCTCCTGCAGGTCAGTGATTTCCCCGATGGCGGCCTTGATGTCATCCGTCATCATTTTCACCGCGATGGTGAGTGCGTCCATCTCGTCATTCCGGTCCGACAGGACAAGGCTGTCTTCATAGTCGCCCCGGGCAATCCGCATCGTATGCTGGATCAGTTGATCAATTCTTGCTTTTTCACTCTTATTCATAGGGTTTCGATGAAAGTGAACAGGCCCCGGATCACTCGCGCCTGAGCCATTCCAGAGCGTCCTTCCGTTCTTTGAAAAACTTCATGTTCCTGTTTTTCGAAATACCCATGACAAAGGACGCGATGATCATGGCCACGGAATGCATGCCGAAAAGCGCGACCTTTCGGCATTTACTCGTTTCCGTAAAGGCCTTGAAGAGTTTTCTCGACTTGGAAGACGTTTTCCCCGCGCGGTTGAGATCGATCAGCAAGTTAACAGGGCCATCGATATGGTCAAGCAGGCGATTAATCATGCGGTCAATCTCCATACCCATTTCATCGCTGGCATCACCATTCAGTGTAGCATAAAAAATATTATCGTCGCCGAGCAGGTAGTGATTTTCCCCCGCCCAGAACTCCCGATCGCTGATTTGGTGAATCGTGAAATCCTTCCCCATTCAAGCAACTCCATTCATGTGTTTGGGCCCGGCATCCGGGAAGAGGCAAGGCCCTGCTCCCGCCTTTCCGCTGTATTACGGAACGTCTGGCTTCAACGCCCGTGTTTAATCACCCTGAATCGCATTAAAGCCGGTTCGCTTCCACCTCTTTATGGATATGTAGACAAAGGATTTTTATCGATATTTATAGCAGAGTCGGTTTTGTCTGCCAATGATTTTCGAGGCACGGTTTTTACGGCAACCCTATTATAAAAGAGATTCCGGCCGGTATTGGGCGGGGCTATTTCTTAACAGATGGACAGCGGTTCCCGAACCAAATCCGGAATGATGGCGGAGGGCAACGTTTTCCGCTTTTCTGTGAATCCAGAGGTTGATAAAAAAACGCCGGATCAGACTTAAACCTGATCCGGCGTTCATCCGGCAATATATTGCAGCAGACTTCTGATCACCACAATGATACAGAAAACCGGGGGCTTCTGTTACTGATCGCACAGTTCAAACAATCCGGCCGCGCCCATGCCGCCGCCGATGCACATGGACTCCACGCCGTACTTGACGCCTTTGGCCTGCATGTTGGCCAGCAATGTGGCGCAGAGCTTGGCGCCGGTGCATCCCAGGGGATGGCCCAGGGCGATGGCGCCGCCGTGAATGTTGATGCGGTCCATGTACTTTGTAAGGCCCAGTTCGCGGATGCAGTACAGGGCCTGGGAGGCAAAGGCCTCGTTGATTTCCCACATGCCGATGTCGTCGATGGTCAGACCGGCCTTGTCCAGCAGCTTGGGAATGGCGTAGCGCGGGCCCACGCCCATCTCGTCGGACCGGCAACCCACCGTGGTGTAAATCTTGAGCTTGGCAATGGGCTTGAGGCCCAGCTCTTTTACCTTATTCTCGCTCATGATGATGGTGGCGGCGGCGCCGTCAGTGGTCTGGGAGGAGTTGCCGGCCGTGACCGAACCGGCGGCGGCAAAGGCCGGCCGAAGCTTAGCCAGGCCCTCGATGGTGGTCTCTTCCCGGATGCCGTCGTCAAAGCTCTGGATGAAGGTTTCTTTCTTGATGGTGCCGTCGGCCTGCTTGACGAATTTGGTGGCCGGGGTGGGCACGATTTCCGTGAAGAGATTTTCCGCCTTGGCCTTGGACGCCTTCATCTGGGAGTTGTAGGCGAACTCGTCCTGCATCTGCCGGGAGATGCCGTAGCGGTTGGCCACGTTCTCGGCGGTGATGCCCATGGACACGTAGTAGTCGGCCCGCTCGCGGGACCACTCCGGATGAGGCCGGGGCATGTTGCCGCCCATGGGAACGTAGGTCATGGACTCAATACCGCCGCCGATGGTGACATCCGACCAGCCGGACATGACCCGCAAAGAGGCCAGGGCGATGGCTTCCAGGCCGGAAGAGCAGAAACGGTTGACCGTGGCGCCGGAGACCTGGTCCGGGAACCCGGCCATCTGCACGGCGATACGGCCGATGTTCAGGCCCTGTTCCGCCTCTGGAAACGAGCAGCCCAGCATCAGGTCATCCACGTCCTTTTTCTCCAGGCCGGGGGTCTTTTCCATGGCGGATTTCAAAATAAAGGTGATCAGATCTTCGGGGCGGGTGTCTTTCAACGCGCCTCTTCTGTTCTTGCACCCCGGGGTTCTGACCGATGTAACAATATATGCGTCTCTCATGAGTCTTTCCTCCTTAGTTGCGAAGCGGTTTGCCGGTTTTCAGCATGTGGTTGATGCGGGCCATGGTCTTTTCCTGCTTGAGAAATTCGATGAACATCTTTCTCTCCAGGTTGAGAATGGCCTGCTCATCCACCTCGCTGTTGGTCCGGGCGTCGCCACCGGCGATGACGTAGGCGATATTTTTCGCCAGATAGGCGTCGTATTCGCTGACATAACCGCCGTTCTGCATGTTGAAAATTTCGGCGTTGACCATGCCCCAGGCCGCCTCACCCACCACCTTGAGGGGCTTTTTGGCCGGCGGGGTGTAGCCGTCTTCCAGCATGCGCAGCACCTCTTTTTTGGCCTCGCCGATCAGGTTGTCGCGGTTGAAGACAATGCGGTCTTTGGGACCCAGGAAACCATTGGCCCGCGCATCGGCCGCGGACATGGAAACCTTGGCCATGGCAATGGCCATGAAGGTGGGAATGAAGAACTTGGCCAGGTCCGCGTCCTTGACCGGGCCGGGAATGCCGCTGGTCATCTTTTTCCACAGGTTCATGCAGCCGGTGCCGGCGGGCAGCACGCCCACGCCGATCTCCACCAGGCCCATGAACAGCTCGGAGTGTGCCACGATCCGGTCAGCGCCCAGGCACACTTCACAGCCGCCGCCCAGGGCCATGCCATAGGGGGCAGCCACCACGGGGAAGTGGGAATAACGCTCGCGCTGCACGGCCTGCTGCAGGGCGTCGATCATCCGGTCAATGCCGTCGAATTCCTTTGCTTCCACGGCCTGGGTGATCTGCTTCAAGTCCGCGCCGGCGGAAAAGGCGCCGGGCATGCCGCCAGCCTGGTTGCCGATGACCAGGCCCGCGCCGTTCTTGTCCACGTAATCCAGGGACTTGTGCATAAAGTCGATCAGTTCGGTGTTCAGCGCGTTCATCTTGGTGTGAAATTCGCAGCAGAACACGCCGTCGCCCAGGTCCACCAGGGAGGCCGACGCACAGGTCTTGACCGGCTTGTTCGTGCTCTTGAGCACCGCCAGGGAAAGTGCCTCTTTGCTCACCGCGATGGGCTTGTAGGATCCGGAGGCAAAATCGTAGTACTGGGTCACGCCCTTTTCGGTTTTATAGAAGCTGGTTTTCTTGCGGGCCAGCATCTTCTTGATTTTTGCCGGAACCGGCATCTTTTCCTTGATCATCCGGTCCACGGACTTTTTCAGGCCGATGGCATCCCATGTTTCAAAGGGGCCCATCTCGAAGTTGTAGCCCCATTTCATGGCGTTGTCGATTTCCACGATGGTGTCGGAGATTTCCGGCACCCGGTTGGCCGCGTAGATCAGGCCGGACGCCAGCACCTTCCAGGCATACAAGGCGCCCTTGTCCTTGCCGTAGACAACGGCCTTTATCTTGTCGGCCAGGGTCTTCTTGGTTTTGGCCGCCGCGATGCAGGGAAAATCAACGTCCCCGTAGGCCTCATATTCCAGGGTCTCGGGATTGATCACCGTGCGGACCTTCTCGCCGGCGGGGCCGCGGTCGGTCTTGTAGAAACCGGCCTTGGTCTTGTTGCCCAGAAGCTTTTTCTCGATCATGCCGGCAACGAACGCCGGAGCGGCAAAATCCTCGCGGGCCTCGTCGTCCTTGACCAGGTCATAGGTGTTTCTGGCCACATGGCTCATGGTGTCCAGACCCACCAGGTCGGTGGTCTTGAACATGGCGGTCTTGGGACGACCCATGACCGGGCCGAACAGGGCGTCGACCTCGGGAATGGTGAGCCCCATTTCCAGCATCAGCTTCATGGCCTTGATGATGCCCTGAACACCGATGCGGTTGCCGATGAAGTTAGGGGTGTCCTTGGCCCAGACAATGCCCTTGCCGAGCCGGTTTTCACCGAAGTGGGCCATGAACTCGAGCACCTCCGGCAGGGTGTCGGCGCCGGGGATGATTTCCAGCAGGTGCATGTAGCGCACCGGATTAAAGAAGTGAGTGCCCAGGAAATGCTGACGGAACTCCTTGCTCAGGCCCTTGGACATGTCTTTTAAGGGAATGCCCGACGTGTTGGAGGAGACGATGCTGCCCTTTTTCCGCACCGGCGCGATGCGCTTGAACAGCTCCTGTTTGATTTTCAGGTTTTCCACCACCACTTCGACGATCCAGTCGCAGTCGGCCAGCTTGTCGAAATCGTCCTCCATGTTGCCGATGGAGATCATCGCCGCGTCGTCCGGATGCATCAGGGCCGCG
The DNA here is from genome assembly GCA_049320925.1 of Thermodesulfobacteriota bacterium. Classification (GTDB taxonomy): domain Bacteria; phylum Desulfobacterota; class Desulfobacteria; order Desulfobacterales; family Desulfosudaceae; genus Desulfosudis. Next base: position 14,707 of record JBMORB010000130.1, read on the forward strand.
GGCCGGGACATTAAAATGGTGTCAAACCCCATCTTGACGATGCGGTTTCTGGCAGCCGGGTCCTTTTTCTCGGCATCGGTCAGGTTAAAGGGCACAATGTCGAGCAGCAGGGTCTCGACTCCCGCGCTGGCCAGCAGCGCGGCGATTCCACCGCCCATGACGCCCGATCCGATGACGGCGGCCTTTTTAATCTTTCTGCTCATTACATAACCTCCTCATGCTATATAGTTGATTCGGCACCCCCCGATGAATGAACGCTCATTCATTTTAAGGGGAAACACAACTGCCTGTCATGACATACGGTATCGCGTATGAACCTACACCACTCTTGTTTAAAGTACAACCAAAAAAACATTGACGCCCTTTTGATCGTGATGTTATAGATAGAAACTTTTTAAAATGAGGAGGAGTGGCCGAGTGGTTGAAGGCGGCGGTCTTGAAAACCGTTGAGCGAAAGCTCCGTGGGTTCGAATCCTACCTCCTCCGCCAGGAAGCCACGGAGAGATGGCCGAGTAGGTCGAAGGCGCTCGCCTGCTAAGCGAGTGTGTGGCGAAAGCTGCACCGAGGGTTCGAATCCCTCTCTCTCCGCCACCCCACTCCCCTGCGCGGGAGCCGCCGCGCCGGGACCCCGAATGGCTCCGTTCCGGAATAAATAATTATTAGCAGGTTGCCCGAACCTGTAATATAATTGACAGCCAACGCAAACTCCTTTGACTACCGGAAGGTCACATGGCATCCAAAAACGATAAGCCGGCTTCGGAACCCATGGACGCGCTTGAAATGGAACCGGTCATCGCGGATCTTTCCGAGGCGGCCGACATGGCGGCCATGGAGCCTTCCACACCCAAAGCGGGCACCCCTGAGCCGGACCGTTTCATACAACAGACCGACCCCCAGGGCCGGAACCGGCGCCGATGGAAACGGTTCACCGTGGAAGGCGCCGTGGTCATGGTGCCCCAGACCTCCCTGTGGGGCCTTGGCAAGACATCTTATGTCACGCTGGGACCCATCAAAAACATCGGTATGAAGGGCCTGGCCGTCCACTACTCGGGAAAAGGGGAAAAACTTCTGGCCAAGGCCGACACCCTCTCGGTCATGTTTCCGGGAGAAGGTATTATCGTGGATAAAATCCCTTTTCGCGTCGTGAGCAATTTCAAGATCGCCGACCTGCCGGGCGACAAGGAGGTCCGCAGCCTGTGCGTGGCCTTTGACCGGCTGCTGCCCATGCAGAAACTTCAGATGGAGCTCTTCATCGACGCCTACGGAAACGAGCTGATGGACAAGTAGGCTACCTTCCCTGCAGCCGCCTTTCCCCCAGCCTCAGGGAAAAAACCGTGGCAAAAACGGAAATCGCAACCACGATCCCGAAGGACACGGCGATCCAGAACCACGCCTCCGGCCGCAGGGGTATTCCCCGCAGGCCGGCAAAAAAAAGCCTTCTGGCCGGCCCGGCCTCCAGGGCAATCACCACTATCACGTAGACGGCGCTTGTCGCCATGAACACAAACCCGCCGAAACTGCTCACGGCCTGGGCCGCGTTCTCGGAAGAAAAATCGGGATAAACCGCGCCGATGCCCACGCCCATGGCAACGATGGCCGGCACCATCAGCGACACCGTGGCCACGGAAAGGACCATCATCACGTCGGACACCTGAAGAAAAAGGTTGGTGGTCACGATCAGGATCATGGTCAGCACAAACAACGGCACCACGTAAACCAGAAACTTGATCCGCAGAAACGTCCGCATGGAGACCGGCGCGCACTGCACGATCCAGAAGGCCGACTTTTCCATGCTCACCGCGGGAAAGGCAAAACGGGCCGTCACCGCCGTCAGCACAAAGGCGGCCAGCCCCATGTTTAAAAAGGCAAAAATGTTCTGCACCCACACCGTGGGCATGGGCGACTTGTCAAGGGGCAGCACCCTGAAATTATAAAGGTAGATCACCACCAGGGCCGCGATCAGAAACAGCTGGGACCACTGGGACTGGTCCCGGACAAAGGTGCGCACCTCCTTTACCAGAAAGGCCCGCACATGGGCCGGGAGAAACGCCAGCCAGGACCGGTCACGAACGAAACGGCGGCGGGGGGACTCCTCCGGCCGGACCGGGTCGGCCCATCCGGTGGAAGACCTTGAAAAACCGGAAAAATAGACCGCGTCGGCCGTGATCAGCATAAACACCAGCAGCCCGCCGGCGCAGGAGCCGCACAGCAGCAGGTTGAACATCAGGCCGCTTATGTCCCGGTTCATGGCCGCCCTCACGCCGTCATAGGCCCAGGTACTGGGCAGCCATGGAGAAGCGGGCGCGTTGAGGGACTTGAGGTAGACCAGGGTGGTGGCAAACAGCTCCGGGTCCACCAGCCGCTCGGGCCGCATCATGCGAAAGGCAAGATACAGCAGCACAAACAGCAGCAGCCCCAGAAACACGAAAATGGTTTTCAGCCGGGAGGCGGAAATGAGGTTTACCACAAGGGCGATGCCGATGGCGCTGGCCGCCGATGCCGCCGCGCACAGCAGCACCAGGAAAAGGGCCACAGACGCGTAAAAAAGCAGTCCCGCGCCGTAAACGAGGCCGTAGGCCAGAAAGACCGGCAGCACAAACACCACCACCATCCAGGAACTGTCCGCCGTGCTTTCAATCCATCGGGCGAAAAAAAGGTGCCGGGCCGCCACCGGCAGAGAATGGACCAGGTCCAGGTCGCGGGAAAGATAAAGCTTGGAAAGGGTGGTGATGATGCTGCTGAAAACCAGCAGCGACAGCATGACCACAAAAAGCATGGAGAGCAGTTTGCCGGCCAGGATATCGCCCAGGTCCTCGATGGATTTAAAATAGGCCAGCACCCGGAAAGACCCGGCAAAGACACCGGCCCACAGCACCAGGCCGATGGCGCCGAACACCGCCACCCGGGCCTTGCCGGACAGCAGGATCCGGTTTTTAAATGACAGCGCCCTGGGTCTGAGCAGGGCTTTTATCGTCGAAAGCACAATACGGCTTCCTTGCCTGAAAAAGAACCTCGTATGCCCGTCCCGCCACCCCGGCCCCCGCGCCGGGGTCCAGGGAAAACAGACGGAAAAAACATGCTGGTCAATTTTTTAACCGGATACCGGATCGTGGCCCGGTATGACGCAGGTATTATAACACACCCCCCACCCCATCGAAATCGATATCGGTATCGATGAAACCACACCGCCTTCTTGCTCTTGCTCGCGCCTTAATCTTGCTCGATTTCGATGCCGTTGTCGATGACTCTCGACGCATTTGCTGACGTCTTTATTTTTTTTGCAATCCGGTTCGGTCTTTTGTAAAAAGAAGGATCGTGATACCCTGTGCGCAATCAGGGATACGGCTTTTAC
>JBMORB010000130.1:18158-23144 GCA_049320925.1 Thermodesulfobacteriota bacterium
ATGGACGAGTTTGCCATGGGATCCTCCACCGAACACTCGGCCCTGGGGTCCACGAAAAACCCCTGGAACCCGGCCTGCATTCCCGGCGGCTCTTCCGGCGGATCGGCCGCGTCCGTGGCCGCGGACATGTGCCTGGGCTCCCTGGGCTCGGACACGGGCGGCTCCATCCGCCAGCCCGCCTCCCACTGCGGGGTGGTGGGCATCAAACCCACCTACGGCCGGGTCTCCCGGTTCGGGCTGGTGGCCTTTGCCTCCTCCCTGGACCAGATCGGTGTGCTGACCAAGGACGTGACCGACGGCGCGCTTTTGCTTTCGGCCATCTCCGGCCACGACCCCAAAGACTCCACGTCGGTGCCCAGGGATGTGCCGGACTACGCGGCGGGCTGCGTGGACGGACTTTCGGGCCTCACCGTCGGCGTGTGCCGGGAATACATCAACGCTTCCGGCCTGGACCCCGAGGTGGCCGGCGCCGTGAAACGGGCCATCAAAGCGATGGAGGCCCGGGGCGCGTCCTGCGTGGAAATCTCCCTGCCCCATGCCGAATACGCGGTGGCCGCCTACTACGTGATCGCGCCGGCCGAGGCCAGCTCCAACCTGGCCCGCTATGACGGGGTCAAGTACGGATTCCGCCAACCCGACGCCGACAGCCTGCTGGAAATGTACGCCGCCACCCGGTCAAAGGGCTTTGGCAGGGAGGTTCAGCGCCGCATCATCATCGGCACTTACTGCCTTTCCTCCGGATATTACGACGCCTACTACAAAAAGGCGTCCCAGGTGCGGTCCCTGATCGCCGGTGATTTTAAAAAGGCCTTTGGAAAATGCGACCTGATCGTGTCGCCGGTGGCCCCCACCCCGGCCTTTGAACTGGGCGCCCGGGTTGAGGACCCGCTGACCATGTACCTGTCCGACATCTTTACCTTGTCGGCCAACCTGGCCGGCGTGCCGGGCATGTCCGTTCCCTGCGGATTTTCAGGCAGCGGTCTGCCCATCGGCGTTCAGCTCATCGGTGGCCATTTCGCGGAACCCGCCATGATACGGGCCGCCTGGAACATTGAACAGGCATTGAATATCGCCGGCAAAAAGCCGGCCCTGTAAGAGGAAAAACCATGACAACCGTAATGCCCGAGGGCGAACGCATCAAGAAAGCGGTGGCCTGGGTCGGTGAACAGCGCCGGGAACATCCGGACAAAAAACCGCTGGCCATCGCCGCCGAAGCCGCCGTGAAATTCGATCTGTCTCCCCTGGAAACCGACTTTCTGGAAAAATTTGTCTGCGGGAAAGCCGGCTGTTAACTTTCCTTTGGTGGTGAACCATGGCTGTGATTCGGGTTCTTCCGGAACACCTTTCCAACAAGATCGCCGCCGGCGAGGTGGTGGAACGGCCCGCCTCGGTGGTCAAGGAACTGGTGGAAAACGCCATCGACGCCGGGGCCACCTCCATCTTCGTGGAAATGGAAAACGGGGGCCGCTCCCTGGTCCGGGTGTCGGACAACGGCTCGGGCATGGGCAGGGATGACGCCCTGCTGTGCCTGGAGCGGTATGCCACCAGCAAGATCGCCGACGAAAACAGCCTGTTTGCCATCTCCACCCTGGGGTTCCGGGGCGAGGCCATTCCCAGCATCGCCTCGGTTTCTGATTTTGTCCTGACCACCCGGCCGGCCGGCGCCGACGCCGCCACAAGGGTCCGGGTGTCGGGCGGCACTATCACCGACGTGACCGATGTGGGGGCCCCGCCGGGAACCGTGGTAGAGGTGCGCCGGCTTTTTTTCAACACGCCGGCCCGCCGCAAGTTTCTAAAATCCGTGGCCACGGAAACCGGCCATATTGCCGACACCCTGGCCGCCTTTGCCCTGTGCCGTCCCGACATTCACTTCAAGCTGATCCAGGAGGGAAAAACCGTGAAAAACTGGCCCCGTTCCGCCGATCCTCTGGAGCGGGTGACGGACGTGCTGGGCAGCCAGACCCGGGGCCACCTGGCGCCTGTCAGCTATGCCGGCGACGCGGTCACCATCTCGGGCTGGACGTCGTCTCCGTCGGTGACGCGAAGCACCTCCCAGAAAATCCATCTGTTTGTTAACGGCCGCATCATTCGGGACCGGGGCCTGCAGTACGCCCTGTTTGAAGGTTACCGGGGCCGGCTGGTCAAGGGCGCGTTTCCCGTGGCCGCCATTTTTATCAGCCTGCCCTTTGACCGGGTGGACGTGAATGTCCATCCCACCAAAAGCGAGGTGCGGTTTGCCGACCAGCGCCGGGTCTGCCAGGCCCTGAAAACCGCGGTGGCCGGGGCCTTTGCCCAGGCCGCCCCGCCGCCCTGGAGCCGGGACACCACCCCGCCTTTCCGGCCGGCGGCCGCTTTTTCCCAGCCAGGCTTCAGGCCGGCACCAGGGGTTTCCGAGTCGGTGTTTTCATACGCCGGCGCCGGCGAAACACTTCCCCTGCCCGTGCCGGACCTTTCCGCGGCCGGCCTTTCGCCAACGCCGGATCTTTTTGGCAAACCGGGGGACCGGTCTCAAAAGGCCGGCGCGTTTGCCGACATGGCCGTGATCGGCCAGCTGTTTAACACCTATATCGTGTGCCAGGCCGAAGACCGGATGGCGCTGATCGACCAGCACGCGGCCCATGAGCGCATTCTTTTCGAGGCGTTAAAAAAACGGGTCTTGGGCGCGCCGGCGCCGGCCCAGCCCCTGCTGGTGCCGGAAACCGTGGACCTGACCCACCGGGCAGCGGCCGCCATCGAGCCCCTGCTGGAGGCGTTCGCCGCCATCGGCCTTGAGATCGAGCCCTTCGGCCCCAACGCCTTTGTGATCAAGACCGTGCCCGCCGTGCTTTCCGACGTGGACGTGGGCCCCATGGTCCAGGAAATCGCCGAAAAGCTGGCCGACACCGGCTTTGCCCCGGACGCCGACACCCTCACCGACGACGTGCTTCACGTGATGGCCTGCCACGGGGCCATTCGCGCCCATCAGCGGCTTTCCGAGCCCGAAATCCGGGCACTGCTGGCCCGGCTGGACGACTGCGACAACCCCGGTCACTGCCCCCACGGCCGTCCCACCGCGGTTTTCTGGTCCATGGAAGAAATTGAAAAGGCATTCAAGCGCATTGTGTGAACGGCCGCCACCGGCGGACTGACAATATAAAACACCTCATCCAAATCAAAACCGCTGTCGAGAAAATTGCAGGTCGATTTCGACAGCGATCCCGATTTGGATAAAAAATGAGGTCCCTATGTCGAAAAAAGCCATGAAATCCTACTGGATCACCGGCCTCCTGCTGGCGGCCCTGTTTGCCCTGCTCATGGGGTTCCGGGCCGGCCTTTTTTCCGGCCTGACAGCCCGGCCCGGCGCAACACCGCTGGCAGACCAGTCCCTGCCGGACAAAGACACCTGGATGAGCATTCTGCAGAACGGTAATAAAATCGGTTACTCCCACTCCCGGTTTTTTAAAAAAGCGGGCGGATATGCCGTTTCCGAAACCGTTTTCTTAAAAATCACGGCCATGGGCATGAACCACGCGGTAAAGCTTTCCACTGCCGCCGATCTTCTGCCGGACCTGACCGTGAACACCTTTTCCTTTGAAATGGATTCCGGCCGGTTTGACTTTTCCGCCAAAGGACGGGTGTCCGGCCTTACGGCCGTGGTTGACACCACGGTCGACGGCAAGTCCCAGACCATCGAGATCCCCCTCAAAGAGGCCCCGTTTCTGCCGTCCGGCATCCTGCACGCGGTGACCAACTCCGGCATCGGGCCCGGCGAGTCTTTGACCTTTTCGGTGTTCGACCCGTCCATCATGGCCACATCCCCGGTCACGGTGACCGTGCTGGGAAAGGAAAACATCGAGGTCATGGACCAGAAGCCGGTTGCCACCAAAGTCCGCATGCGGATCAAGGGGGCCGAGCAGTTTGCCTGGATCAGCGAGGACGGCGAGGTGCTAAAGGAGTCCGGGCCCATGGGACTGACCCTGGTCAAAGCCCTTGAGTACGAGGCCGTGGCCGGTATTTCCGAAAACGCCGAAGACATGGTGGATCTGGTGGCCGTGGACGCCGGGGTCCGGTTTGCGAACCCCGGCGCCCTGACCCGGCTCAGGCTTGAAATCAGCGGCATCGACACAGACCCGGCCCGGCTCTCCGGCGGCCGCCAGTCTTTTGACGGCAAGGTGCTGACCCTCACAAAGGAGTCTTTTGACGGTCCGGGAGAACGTGTATCGGCCGAAAAACTGGCGCCGCTGCTTATTCCCGATCCCTTTGTCCAGTCCGACGACCCGGCCGTTGTGGAACTGGCCACCCGGATCACCAGGAGCCTTTCCTCCCCGGTTGACAAGGCAAAAGCCCTGATCGACTGGGTCTACATTGAGATTGAAAAGCGGCCGGTGGTATCGCTGCCCAACGCCATTTCCACCCTCAACACCCGGCAGGGCGACTGCAACGAGCACGCCGTGCTCCTGGCGGCCCTGGCCAGAGCCGCGGGCATTCCCGCAAAAATTGAAACCGGCCTGGTCTACCTGAACGGCAGATTTTTCTATCATGCCTGGAACGCGCTTTACGTGGGCCGGTGGATTACGGCGGATGCCACCTTCGGCCAGTTCCCGGCCGACGTAACGCACATCCGGCTGGCCGGCGGCTCCGGCGAAGACCTGCTGGACCTGATGGGCATCATTGGAAAGATTCAACTGAAGGTGGTTTCTTTTGAACCGGCACAGCCGCAAAAGCATCATGAAACATCCGGTTGAAGTGTCCCCTCGTTCCACCGGAAAGGGAAAAATGCGCAGATCCAGGCCACCAGGAATCCGGCCGCCACGTCCAGAATGTAATGCTGCTTGAGCAGGACCACGGAAACGCCCACGATCACGGCCATGGCCATGGCGATCCACCCGAGAACCGGCCCTTTTTTCAGAAGATAAAACGCCGAAAAAAACGAGGCGGCAAGGTGCATGGAGGGAAACAGATTGTATGGCTTGTCCAGCCAGAAATAAAAGCCGACCCACGCGGTTA
>JBMORB010000131.1:0-3059 GCA_049320925.1 Thermodesulfobacteriota bacterium
GGTCCCCGGTTCAGAGTGAGAAAAAGGATCTGCTTGCCCATGTCCACGCTGTCCGGCGCACCGGCAACGGCCCGGTAAACAGCGGCGGAATCATCCACCACCACCTCCCGGGCACCGGCCAGCGCGGACCGGACCCGGTCGCTCTGGGGGTAACGCAGCGCCTTTTTATCGATGAAAAGATTAGAAATGGCTTTCACGGCAGTCTTCCCGTTGTTTTGGTGCCTTGACTTTGCCCATGCCCATATATACCATTGCCTTGACAAAAGACAACGAAGGAACATCATGAAATTAACCATTCTTTACGACAACACCGCATGGGACAAACGCCTGGCCCCCGGCTGGGGCTTTGCCTGCCTGGTGGAGGCCCATGACAAAAGAATCCTTTTCGACACCGGCGACAAGGGGGATCCGCTGCTGGAGAACATGAAGAAAATGGGGGTGGCACCCGATTGCCTCGATGCTTTGGTGATCTCTCACGACCATTGGGACCATACCGGCGGGCTTGCCGATATTCTGACGGCGTCCGGCCTCGATGCGGTTTATGTTCCGACAGGCGTCCAGCCCTTGCCGGGAGTCAAAACCATCGTCGTGGACCGGCCCATGGAAATCTTTTCCGGCATCCGGTCCACCGGCACCCTGGCCGCGGTGGAACAGTCCCTGGTGGTGACCCGGCCCGACCGGAGCGTTGTGGTGGTGGCAGGCTGTTCCCACCCCGGCGTGGAAGTCATCCTGGACGCGGCCCGGCGGGTCGGACCGGTAAGCGCCCTGGTGGGCGGCCTTCACGGGTTTGATAATTTCAAGGTTATAGAAGGGATTCCCGTCATCTGCCCGACCCACTGCACCAAGTTCATCCCCGCCATTCGGGATCTCTACCCCGACGCTTTTGTGGAAGGGGGCGCCGGCAGGGTGCTGGAATTTTAGCCCGGCGCCGGCGAGTCCAGGTCGTGGGTCCATATAAAACCCTTGTATTATGCATGTTTATCCCTTGACACCCATGCGCTTATTCACTATATAACAGAATAACCGCCACAACTGGGGGCTTGGGGCCGGGTTCCGGTCATACGACAATACGTTGAAGGATCTAACGTCCGTTGAAAAAAGTTCTGATCGTAGACGATGATGCCGTGTCACGGGGCCTGCTGGCACGGGTCATGAAACCATACAGCAGCGACTTCGAGGTCCTGACCGCCAAGGATGGCGCGGAAGCCGCCGACCTGATGACGCGGCAGGCCATCGACCTGATCATCAGCGACCTCCAGATGCCCATCATGGACGGATTCCAGCTGCTGGAATACATCGACCAGAACTTTCCCGGCACACCGGTCTTTCTGATGACCGCCTTCAGTTCCAAGGAGACCGAGGAAAAAGCCTATGCCCTGGGCGCCTTCAAGTATTTTGAAAAGCCCCTGAACATGGACGTACTCACCGACGCCATTTTCGAGCAGCTCAACTCCGGCGCCGAAGGCGCCATGGCGGGCATCAGCCTGGCCTCATTTCTCCAGCTTCTGGAAATGGAACGCAAAACCTGTACCCTGAAAATTACCGCAGCAGACAAGGTCGGCACCATGTATTTCCGGGACGGCTCCCTGATCAACGCGTCCACCGACCAGGTCAAGGGCTTACAGGCCGCCTTTGAAATGCTCTCCTGGGACCAGATCAGAATAGAGGTCCTGCCGATCTGCCGAAAAAAGGACAGGGTAATCCGCCAGCCCCTGATGAACATCCTGATGGAAGGCCTGAAAATCAAGGACGAAAAGGATCAGAAATCCCGGCTGCGCCCACTGACCGATTTTTCATCCCGGAAAACCGTCAGAAAGCTGAAATAAGGTGGCCTGCCTCACAGATTACCCATCCGAATCAGGCTCGGTGTAGAGGGCACCATACAACTGTAACCTGCAACATCATTTGCCTGATCTTGTCTATCCGCGGGCCTTTCTTGGGCACCCAGGGGAATACCAGAAGAAAGCGTTTCTTGCAGCTCAGCCTTTGGCTTTCCTCGCGCAACGGACGGGGTCACTCGACATTCATGCCCGATTGCCTTGCACCTTGCCAGACCAGCCTTGATACCGAGGGCCATCTGACGTTCACAGCCGTTTCAATTGATTTTAGCCATAACAGGGCGGCTATTTCTTTTGCTGGTGTTTCGCCTGGGCTCTTTGTGCCGATGGATGACCCTGTGCAGCCGATTTTTCTACCCACTTCCATGCTTCAACTTCATCTTTTGATCCACCCTGGCCATTCAATAAAAAGACCGCGTAATTCCACTGCCCGATCTTATGGCCACTCTCTGCTGCCATGCGATACCACTTTCTCGCGATTGTGTTATCCTTCTCTACGGCAATGCCTCTCTCATGCATGACCCCCAGATAATACTGAGCGTCCGCACATCCTCCCATTGCAGACCTTTCATACAACGCCAGAATTTCAGGAAGCATCCGGGAGGCATCCGGGCTGTCAAAATATATTTCAGCAAGCCGGTATTGCGCTTTGGGGTCGCCAGCATCGGCTGAAATTTTAAGTTCGTCAATCTCCTTTTTGTAAGCATTGAGATCAGTGGCATAAACTTCCAATACTTTTTGCACAAACAAAGCTTCATTGCCTGAATACAGGTGGATAAGCGGTTTTAGCCTGTCTGCATATGACCTGCCCTGGAAAAGACTTCCTTCCTCCGCGTAAGCAGCCGAAAGCTCAGCCATGGTTCTCCCCGCCCGTTCGCTTGTGGGACCGGACACCTTTTCTTCCAGTACCAACGCCTCCTGCAGGTAATAAATCGCGTCTGACAGTCTCCCCTGGCGACGGTAAAAAGCGCCGAGATTGTGCAGGCTGCTTGCAATGTACTCATCATCTTTCAGTTGCAGCCGGGCTCTTCCAAGGGCAATGCGCAATTCATTTTCAGCTTCACCGATATTCCCTTTTTCCTCCTGGTCAAGCGCAACGGAAGTGCCGGCCTCCCAGTAGGTTTTTTGAATCGCCTGATGACTGCAGGCAGTTGAAAGAACGATGGTCCCCCCTAAAATAACAGCCATCACCAGATGTTTCATATACTCATCCTCTAATGT
>JBMORB010000132.1:0-3058 GCA_049320925.1 Thermodesulfobacteriota bacterium
TAGCATCCATAGGTCTCACCTCTCTCCAAGGCATAGGCACCTCCTTTTTTAAGGTGCCTATTATCCTAAAAAGTGTTACCTATGTCTTTGAACTAAAGTGTTACCTATGTCTCTAACTTATACCGGGGCGCGCTTCTTTTGGTACTTTTCTTGGCGGCAAGAAAAGTACACGGATAAAGAACAGAGAGAGAATAATTTTAGAAAAACCACCGCATATAAAATTCGATTTCGATACCAGCGATTTCGACCCCGATCCCGATAGCGATACCGATTGGGATAAACAGATCAAAAGCTGTGACGCCATGGTTAAAACCGTTTTTGGGCAACAATGAGAGAAAGCCGAAGATGAGGGAAACAGTGTGAGTGAACCCCTCTTACGCTTGATCTTAATCTTGCTCTTAATCCAATTTCTCTTCCTTATTTCATCAGCAGGCGCCGGACCCATTGGAAAACGGGCCGGCTGTAGGGCGGAAGAATCAGCCGGTTGAAGTTGAGCCGGGATTTTTCAAAAACGCCCCTGGCTTTTGAAAAAGTCAGAAATCCTTCGTATCCGTGATACTCTCCCATGCCGGAAGCGCCGATGCCGCCAAAGGGCAGATCATCCACGGCCGCGTGCACCAGGGTCTCGTTGACCGACACCCCGCCGGAGACAGTGTGGCCGATCACGAAATCGATGTTTTCCCGGTTGTAGCCGAAATAGTAAAGCGCCAGGGGCCGGGGCCGGTCATTTACCCAGTCCACGGCCTGTTGAAGGGTGTCGTAGGGCACCACGGGCAGGATCGGACCGAAAATCTCCTCCTGGAGCAGGCGCATCTCCGGTTTGCAGTCACTGACCAGGTGAAGCGGCATCTTCCGGGAGCCGGCAAAATCCTCGTTTGCCGGGTTTACAACAGTGATCCGGGCCCCCCGCATCTGGGCGTCACGCAGCAGTTCCTTCAGCCGGCCGTGCTGCCGGGTGTTGATGATCGCCGTATAGTCCCGGTTGGCCTTCAGCGAAGGATACCACCGGACAAGGGCTTTCTCACATGCGGCCATGAAAGTTTCCATCCGGTCGGCGGGGCACAGCGCGTAATCCGGCGCGATGCAGGTCTGGCCCGCGTTGAAAGCCTTGCCGAACATGATGCGTTCGGCCGCGCGGGCCACGGGAATGTCAGGCCCGACAATGGCCGGCGACTTTCCGCCCAGTTCCAGGGTGACCGGCGTCAGGTTGTCCGCCGCGGCACGCATGACATGGCGCCCCACTTCGGTGGAGCCGGTAAACAGCAGATGGTCAAAGGGTTTTTGTGAAAAGGCCATGCCCACGTCGGCTCCGCCACGGACCACGGCCACATGGTTTTCGTCAAACAGCCCCCCGATCATCTTCTGAAAGACAGCGGCCAGCCGGGGCGTGTATTCGCTCATTTTCACCATCACCCGGTTGCCGGCAGCCAGGGCTGATGTCAAAGGGCTTGTCGCCAGAAACAACGGGTAATTCCACGGCACGATGATACCCGCCACCCCTTTGGGCTGGTAAACCACCCGGGCTTTGGCCGGCCGGAACATCAGGCCCGGCCGGCGCCGGTCGGTCTTCATCCACCCGGCCACGTTCCGGGCGGTGTAGGCAAGGCCCTCCATGGAGGGAAACAGTTCGGCCAGCAGTGTTTCATCCGCGGACCGGCCTTCAAAATCCGCGTCAATGGCCTGAATGATGGGGTCCTTATAAGCGGCCAGTCCTTTTCTCAACCGGTCAAGATGGCTGGCCCGCGTTTTCGCGCAGGGCCAGGGGTCCTGCCGGAACGCGGCCCGCTGGGCCTGGAAAATTCGATCAATATCCCTGGTGGTGGCCTCCGGAAAAAAATCATTTCTCCCTGAACTGGAACCGTTTGGCTGCGTGTTCATTTGCTCCTCCGGAAAATTGCGTGGATGATGCCCGGACATGAGCCCATGGAACCTTCACGGCCGGTACACCGATCATGCCATACTCCTGGACCTGGCGCAACCTGGCGCCTCCGCATTCGTGGCAGCCTAATTAACGCCATGTTATCATTGACCTTGCGTTCTTTGTAGAGTATGCTCAACCCCATAAAATCAGGCCGTCCGGAGCGCGGACTCCCCTGTAATCTTCAAAAGGGCCATGCACATGGGCATTAAAACGCTTTTTCATCGCCTTTTGTCTTCGGAACCGGAAGCAGACGAAATCAGGCGGCTTCGCCGTGCCCAGGAACTCTACCAGCTGCTGGCGGACCATATCCATGAAGTCATTTTTACCATGGATATGAACTTCAAATACACCTACATCAGCCCTTCCATCGAGCGCCAGCGGGGATTCACCGTGGAAGAAGCGATGAGCCTGCCGCTGGAAAAGAATGCCACGCCGGAATCGGTCCGGCATATCATCGATCTTGTCAACAGGGGCGTCGCCAAGCTGAAAAACGGCGAACCGATTGATGTGCCCAAGACCATCACCATAGAAGTCTACTGCAAGGACGGCTCCACCCGGTGGTCCGAAATGACCGGCGACTTTCTGTATGACAAAGGCGGCAAGCCCGTGGGGCTGATCGGCGTGAGCCGGTACGTGGACGACCGGGAGCTTGTCCGCGAGGAACTGATCCGTTTCAAACAGGCCATTGACGGCACATCCGAGGCCATCGGGCTTTCCACGCCATCCCGTCACCACTTCTACCAGAACAGGGCCTTTTCCCGTCTTTTCGGCTTTGAAACACCGGAGGAACTGGAGGCCGCGGGTGGTCCTGTCTCCCGTTTCAAGGATCCGCGGGTGGCCGAGGAACTTTTTTCCACCATTGCCGGGGGCCGCTCCTGGTCCGGCGAGGTGGTGATGATCGACAAAAACGGCCGGGAATTTCCGGCCCTTCACAAGGCCGAAGCCATCCGGGACCGCAACGGCGACATCACGGTTCTGCTGGGATCGATCACCGACATATCGGCATTAAAGGAGCGGGAGGCCGCTGTCCAGGAAAGGGACCGGCTTTACCGGCTTCTGGCCTACAACACCACGGAAATGGTGTCCGTCATTGACCTGGAGACCCTGTCCTACCGGTACATCTCACCCTCGGTCAAA
>JBMORB010000133.1:0-3053 GCA_049320925.1 Thermodesulfobacteriota bacterium
TTGTTGGACCGCCGGCCAATTACACGTTTGAAAATGTTATCGGCGACCATACGCTTGTGGTGAAGTTCGGGTCAGAAACCCTGTGGGACGATGTTCCCGGCATCTATGCCGGGGAACTGGCCGGAGACCTGACCATTCCCGGCAGTTTCATGGTAAAAAACGCGGTGATTCCGTTTGCGCCCGCGATTCAGGGCACCTGGGTGTTTGACCTGGCCGAGGACGGCAGCGCGCTGATCACCCTCAGCGGCGGCCCGCCGATTTTCCTGTTTGGAGACATCTCCCCGGTGTTTGACGATATCATCGGCACCGGCATGGTGGACACCCAAACCGGCGCGGCCCGGATGATGTTTACCGTTCCTCTGTTCGGTGAATTTGAGGGCACCGGCCAGTTCACCTGCGACAATCAGTTCACGTTTGAAATTCCGGACCTGGGATATACGTTGAGCGGCATCCTTAATCAAGACGGCACCGTGGCAGGGCTGTGGGCCTTTGACTCGTCGCTCTGTTTTGTCAGCTTTAACGCCGGCGGCACTTTTGACGGAAGCCTTGTGGCTTTGCCAACGGATTCGTTTATCACGGCAACCATCAAAGGCGCGGGCACCATTGAGCCTTCCGGCGTTGTGGCCGTGGCGGCAGGCGCTGACCAGACCTTCACGTTTACCCCGGCCGACGGATGTGAAGTTCTGGAAGTGATCGTGGATGGTGACGAAACGATTGAAGGCCCGCTGGCCAATTACACCTTTGAGACCGTGGGCGAAAACCATACCATTGAGGTGAAGTTCGGTTCCGCCGGTCTGTGGGCAACGATTCCCGGCACCTATGCCGGCGGCTTTGACGGCGAAGTGTCCGATCCCCTGCTGCTGCCCGCGGAAGGAACCTGGAGCGTGGTGGTGGATGAAGACGCCAATATCTTGGTAACAGTCCAGGGGCCGTCGATCATGGGCACCTTTGGCACCATCACGGGTGAAGGAACGGTGGACCCGGAAACCGGTGCCGCCGACCTTGTTTTCCAGATACCGGTTCTGGGCGAAGCCCCGGGCACGGCCCAGTTTGACTGCGCCGGCGGCTTCTCCTTTGAAGTTCCGGATTTTGGTTTTTCCATGAGCGGCCAGGTCGCTGAAGACCGGAGTATTTCCGGAACATGGGATCTGGACGCCACCATGGTATTTTTCAAAATCGCCGCTTCCGGGGACCTGACCGAGAGCGCGAAATACACGCAGCCCCAGACCATTGAGATCACGGCGGTGGGGCCGGGGCGGGTACTGCCTTTTGGCACAAACAATGAAACTGAAACGGTGAGGGTGGAACGGGGGGAGAGTCCGGAGCTCTCATTTGAAGTCTATGCGGAGGGCGGGTGCGAGGTGCTGGATGTGATTGTTGATGACGAGTCCAAAGGCGCGGTGGACAGTTATACCTTCAGCAGCATTGCCGCCGATCATACGGTGACGGTGCTGTTTGGTTCCGCGGCCATGTGGACCGGGGTTGCCGGCGCTTACACCGGCGGCATGGAGGGTGATGTCTCCTACAGAATTCTTGGCAGCGCGGCCCAGCAGGAGTCTGTCGACGGTTCATGGCAGTTTGATGTGAGTGAGGACGGGCAGCTGGAAATCCTTGTCCAGGGACTTCCCGTGATCGGCGATATCGTGGGAACCGGGAGAGTGGCAGACCTGCGCACCGGTTATGCGCCGATTGACTTTTCCATTCCCGGGCTGGACGGACTGATGGCCGGCTTTGGCGGGCTTGTGCCCAGCAGCCTGGCCGGGTACGGGCAGTTTTACTGTGACCGCACCTTTGAGTTTTACATGTCCTACTTTGGCGTGACCATGACCATGGAAGGTGTTCTGGGGGATGGCGGATGGGCCTTTGGCACCTGGGAGGTGGGGTCAGAGAGCCTGTTTGTGGCACTGGACGGCCAGGGCGCTTTTTCCACGGATATTGATCAAGACGGCCTGCCCGATGGATGGGAGGTTGAATACGGTCTGGACCCGACCGATCCCGCTGACGCCGAAGACGACTCGGACAACGACGGCCTGACCTCGCTTGAGGAGTACGCGCTGGGCACCAGCCCGGTGGACAACGACACGGACGGCGACGGCCTGACCGACGGGCAGGAGGCGGACGGCGGCACCAATCCGCTTGTGGTCACGGCCGGTCCCGGCATTCCTGACCCCACGTCCCCGGCGGACGGCGCCCTGCTGGTTTCCCTGACGCCGACCCT
The DNA here is from genome assembly GCA_049320925.1 of Thermodesulfobacteriota bacterium. Classification (GTDB taxonomy): domain Bacteria; phylum Desulfobacterota; class Desulfobacteria; order Desulfobacterales; family Desulfosudaceae; genus Desulfosudis. Next base: position 2,219 of record JBMORB010000133.1, read on the forward strand.
GGCCGTGGATTACCGGGACGGGTTCGACGGCACGCTGCATGTGGCGTCGGTGTGGCAGGTGGCCACGGACGAAGCCTTCTCGGCCCTGGTGTTTGAAGCCGACTCCGATACGGCCCTGCTTGAGATCGGTCTTCCCGAAACCATGCTGGAACCGGGAACCGCCTATTTCTGGAGGGCCCGGTTTGTCGATGCCGACGGCAACCAGCGGCTGTGGTGCGATCCGGTGGCCTTTACCACCGACCCGGCGCCGTTTGCCGATGCCAACGGCAACGATATTCCGGATGGCCAGGAGGTCACGGCTTCCACCGACCTGGACGGCAACGGCGTCAATGACGCAAACCAGGATGAGATGGCGCGTGTGCTGTCATCCGACGGAGACAGCCAGTTGGGCCTGACCACCGGCAACAGCGGCCAGACCATTGCCGCGGTCAGCGTGGTGGATCCGGCGGATGTTCCCGAAGACGTGGAGCTTCCCTTCGGCCTGGTCGGTTTCCGGGTCGTTGTGGCGGATCCGGGAGACACGGCCGAGGTGACGATTTTCTTCTCCGATGCGCTGGACGAAGATGCCGCGTGGTACAAGTATGACGCCGTGAACGGCTGGTGGGATTTCTCCGGCAACGCGCAATTCGCCGGTAACATGAAAAGCGTCACATTGACCCTGACAGACGGCGGGGCAGGGGATGCCGACGGCGTGGCCAACGGCGTGATTTGAGGCGGGTGCGGTTGGTTGGACAGCCTGGCGGCCGTTTTAAGGTGGAACTTGGTTGGTTGTTCATGCCGCCAGCCGGGAGACCGGAGAGAGGGGGGCATGCCCCCCTCTCTCCGGCTGGCAAGC
>JBMORB010000134.1:0-22812 GCA_049320925.1 Thermodesulfobacteriota bacterium
CTGGACATCATGTTTTCCATTGTTCAGACCTTCATGAACAAGGATCCCGCCTACGATACCCCAGGCTAGCGCAGGCTAGGGCGTTTTCTCCGGTCCCGCCGGTGCCTGAGCCGGGGCTGCCGATGTCTTGATGTCGGCCTCAAGTTTGGCAATGGCATCCGTTGCGTCACCGGTCAGTTCACTCTCAGGGTATGTGGCGACAAACGACTGAAATGCCTTTAACGCCTGCGGGTAATCGCCTTCGACGGCATGGGTCACCGCCTGTTGAAAAGCAGCCAGTTCCGCCTCGGCGGCCGCCTGGGCGTCGGCTTCCGCCGGCACGGCCTCGCCCTTCCAGTAAAGAGAATCGGTGCCGGCGTCGGTTTCCGCGCCCCGTATGCCCACCACCGATGTATAAGCCTTGCCCTGGACACCGTGGGAGGCGATCCGGTTGATCTTTTTCAAAAGACCGTCCCAGAACCCGCCTTTCTCTTCGGCTACAGCGGATCCGGCCGACAGGGTCAAGATGAGCAACATGGAAAAAAAGATCGATGGTTTCATGGTTTTTTTCTCCTTTCCTGCTGTTTGGACTATTTGGAACCTATCAACTGAAGCTCCAGGCTGCGATACTGTTTCGCGATATCGGGGTTAATCCGGCACGCCTCGGCAAACGCCTTTTTAGCCTCCGTTTTCTGCCCATTTTTCAGCAGGGCCATGGCCAGGTTGACCCTCACCAAAGGATCTCCGGTGTCGGCGGCTGCGGCCTTGGTGTATGCGGCCACGGCCTTTGCATAGGCCTTTTCAAGAAAATGGATATTGCCCACGTTATTTAGCACCGCGGCATTGGCCGGTTCTTTTTTCAGGATCATGTTGAACAGGGAAAGCGCCTCGTCCAGTACACCGTATTTTGCATAGGCGATCCCCAGCTGCATCCGGGCCTTATTGTCGGCCGGGTCACTTTGCAGCCGGGCAAAAAACTCCCGGTTCTGTATCTTGATGCTGGTCTTGCGGATCACGTTGAACTCGTTGTCAAACCGCTTGTCCAGGGCCTGCCGGGATACGGGTTCGACCCTGAACGACGAGACCGGAAGGTTGGCGGGCTTGTATGCCGCCCATGCGTCATGCAGGTTCAAGGTGGAAAGAGAAGTCCCCTTCCATTTATAGTAGTTCCGGCTGCCCGCCTCCCAGGCCTCGGAGAAGGGCCGGCCCACCTTTGTCACTTCCACCGGTATCCACACCCGCCCGTCTTCAATCACCAGCAGATCGTTCATGGTGTCGGTCCCCAGCCGCCGGCCCCCCTCAAAGTCGAACATCATGAAAATATGGCCCGGCACCTCGACAAAACGGGTGTTGATACCCACGCTTTCCAGGGCCGCCGCGTATAAAATCACCAGATCGTCGCAGTCACCCGACTTGCGTTGAAGCGTCTCCCTCGGATACTGGAGATAATCCACCAGCTCGGTGTTTTCCTTGGTCTCCTGATAGGAATTGGAGGGGTCCCTGGTGTATCGAATGCCGGCTGCCCCCATGGCATCGAAGATAAGCGCGGCGCTGATCAAAGGATCCGCCGTATGATCATACTGAGTGGTGACCCCGCGGACAAACTCCATCACAACGGGATCCTTGGTGGTTACGAAGGCTCCGATACGATGGGGATCATCCCATGTCATCTTGTGCTTTTCATAAACATTAATACTCTGCTTGACGGCAAATGTCTTAAGCTGGCCGCTCACATAGTAGGAGGCGGTGATTTCGGTCTGAACCGGCGTGTCTTCCGTCACCTCCAGAATTTTATCGTTGAACACCGCCTTCAGCGGAATCGTTTCGCCTTTTCCCGGTCCCAGATCGGTCAAAACGGTCTCAGATGGGAAGTCCATAAAATTTTTAATGGTAAACAGGACGTTAAGCCTGGATATAAGATCCTTGGTATTGTTTCGAATGTGTATCTTCCCAATGCCGTTGGTTTCATAGGTCTTGTAGGTATTCGAAAAAATATTGGAAAGCTCAAGGACATCGATTTCCACCGGCGGCCGGGTGGTGACCCGGGTGGTCACGGTGGCCGAAACCGGCGCGCTGACCACGCCATCCACGCTGACCGATGCCACGTCATAGACATATTCGGTTTCCGGCGCCAGGCCGGTGTCTGTAAAGGCGGTCTCCCTGACCCTGGCGACCTCCTCCTTGTTGCGATAAACGATATATTCGGCCAGATGCGCGGAGGCGCTGGGCTGCCAGGCCAGGTCCACGGAAAAATCCTGCGGTGCCGCCGTCACTGCCGCGGGAGGGTCGGCGGTCAGCTTTTCAGCCGTGGCAAAGGCGGGCGCGGACAGGGCGCTTTCGTTTCCGGCCAGGGCTGCGGCCGTGACGGTATAAAAGTAAGATTCGCCCGGCGTAACGGATGTGTCGACATAACTGTTTTCCAGGGTGCGGGCAATGGCTTCCTGCGCCCTTCCCCCGTTTTGTGGCGTCCGGTATACATTATAGGTCTCCACAAAACGGCTGGGGCTTTTTTCCCACTGAAGGGATACGCTTCGGGCTCCACCCGCGGCCGTCACCTGGTTCGGCGGGTCCGGGGTATAGATCACGGCAAAGGACTGTACCCGGTTCTTTCTGGGCTCCAGCACCAGGAAAGCGGCATCGTTTTTTGCCGCGATTGAAACCGGCCGGTCCAGATTTCCCGGTGTCGAACCGGATGCGCCGAACCGGGCCAGAAGCCGGCCCTCGGATGAAAACAGCTTCACATGACAGCCCTTGCCGTCCAGCACATACACATGATCACGGAAAACCGTCATGTCCACCGGGTCGGCGGTGGTGTCCCCCACGGCAAAGCCGCCCTGACGGGTGCCGTCGGTATCAAAACGAAACACCGATTTATGCCCGGCATCCAGCACCAGAAGCCGGCCCTGGTCATCCACCGCTATGGCCATCGGATCTATTAAGGGAACCTGGCCTTCCACCGTGCTAATGGAACGCAGAAAGACGCCATCCGTATTGTATATCTTAACCGTCTTTTCCTTTCTGTCAGTCACGCAGACCGCGCCTTTTACCGTAATGGCCATGTCATCCGGTTTGGCGGAAAAGGGGGATGCGCCGGCCCGAACGCCGAAGGTATAATCTGCCCGGCCCTCCTTTCCCAGTTTGATGACCTGCCCCCGGGCCAGCACATACAGACCTCCCGATGCGTCAAAAGCCACGGACTCTGGAACAACATCTTTACCCGCCTGTATTTCCCCGGTCTGCCTCCCCTTTTCAAAGACGCAGATCGCGCCCGATTTGGCGTCCACTGCTAAAAAGGTGGTATCGTCTTTTACAACAATACGGGACAGATCCCGTACCGGGTCCGTGGCAGTCGTTCCTGTCCATCGGGCCGATGTGGGCGGCGGCGCCCATGCCAGAGGCGCCACGCAACCGCCGGATTCGGGCAGAAAAATCTGGATTCGGCCGGCCTTGGAATCCGCCACATAGACTTCACCGTCCCGGGTTACAAAAAGTGATGAAATCTCCAGGAACTGGGCACGGCCGCTTCCCCTGGCGCCAAAGGTAAACATCGGCTCAAATGAAAAACCATATTTTTTAATAGACAGCCCGGCGCCGTCCGCCACAAAAATGCCTTCCCGGTCGATGCGGATGGCGCTGACCGAAACAAATGGCGCCGCCTGAGTAAAGGATCCGTCCGCGGCATACACCTTGATCTGTCCCCGGGCGGTGACCGCATACACACGGCCCATGGGATCCACGGCCACCTGGATCGGCTTTTCAAGCCGCTTTTCCAATTCGGCGGACGGGCCGACTTCGCTCAGAAACACCCCGTTTTCACCCAAAAGCTGAATCCGGTTGTTACCCGTATCCGCCACATAGATGACCCCTTTATAGACAAAAAGGCCGGCAGGGTCGGCAAACTCCCCCGGGCCACTGCCCTTGCTTCCGTAACTTTCCAGAAACCTGCCGGTCCTGGAGAAAACGGCGATCCGGTCCAAACCGGCATCAGTCACATACAACCGGTCCCCGTAAAGGGCCACCCCGGTAGGATGCCTTAAAATGTCCTTCCACTCTTTTTCCTTGCCGCCGATATCCACGGCCGCTCCGGTGGTCTGGTTGAAAATGGTCACCACGCCCGACGATGAGCCGGTACTTCGGACCACATAAAGGGTGTTGGTTTCGTCCACCACAACAGCGACGGGACTGTCCACAGGCAATTGGCCCAGATAGTTGACCTGGTGCATGGCAAGGGCGAAAACAGGGAAAAGCATGATGGCAACGCAATAACATATCCATCGGCGCATAGGGCTCTCCTTGTAGGCAGGGGCGCATCCGACATGCTGCACGGACGGCACAATGCTGCTGGTAATTACATAAAGACAACAAATTTTATCATACGGGCCGGTTTTTGCCATGAAAAAGCGTCCTGTCCCCAGGCACCCATATTTGGGGCGGATTTGGGGTTTGCCCGGCAGTATGGTATAGTATCTTTAAATATTTTGACGATGACACAAAAACAAGAATCATACCAAGGTTTTGAACAGGGGCCCATCCGCCCTCCCAGCGAGGCGGCCAGTCTTCTGATCCGGATCACCCGCAACTGTCCGTGGAACCGGTGCACCTTCTGCCCGGTCTACAAGGGTTCCCGCTTCTCCCTGCGGCCGGCCAACCATGTCAAGGCCGACATCGACATGGTTCACAAATATGTAGCCCTGCTGAAAGAAAGCGCGGATTCCGACGGGGTTGTGACGCGGCAACGGCTTTCCGAACTGTCGGCCCGCGTGGATCGGAGTGAATACCCGGCCCTGAGCGCGGCCCTGAACTGGATGGCCGGCGGCATGGCCTCGGTCTTTCTTCAGGACGCCAACAGCCTGATTATCAGGCCCGACGACCTGATCGACATTCTTTCCCATCTGCGAAAGCGCTTTCCCTGGATCAAGCGGGTCACCTCCTATGCCCGGTCCCACACCCTCTGCCGCATTTCCGACGACAAGCTGGTTCAAATCCGAAAGGCAGGACTGGACCGCATTCACATCGGCCTGGAATCGGGATCAGACGCCGTGCTGAAGCTGGTAAAAAAAGGGGTGACAAAGGCCGGACATATCCAGGCCGGACAGAAAGCCAAAGCCGCCGGTTTTGAACTTTCTGAATACGTGATGCCCGGCCTGGGCGGGGTGGACCTGTCCCGGGAACACGCCCTTGAAACCGCCGACGCATTAAACCGGATCAACCCCGATTTTATCCGGCTTCGCACCCTGGCGATACCGCCGGGCCTGGAACTTCACGACGATTACACGGACGGCCGTTTCAGAAAATGCACGGACGTAAAGGTGGCCGAAGAGCTGCTGCTGTTCATCGAGTCCCTTGAGGGGGTCACCTCCATGGTCAAAAGCGACCATATTTTAAATCTGTTTGCCGAGGTGGAAGGCCGGTTGCCCGACAAAAAAGAGGCCATGTTAAAACCGATCCGCGCTTTTCTGGCCATGGCTCCGGCCGATCAGGTGGTTTACCAGATCGGCCGCCGGCTTTCCGTGTTCAACACGATGGAAGACATGAACGATTCAGGGCGCGCGGCCCGGGTCCGGGAACTGTGCGCGAAGATGAAGATCACACCGGACAATGTGGAGTCGGTCATCGAAGAAGCAATGAACCGGTTTATATGACGACATTGTTTTCCACATCGAAATCGCTATCGCTATCGGGATCGGGATCGCAATCGAAAAACAAACCATTTTTGTCCGGCAACCCCTTTATTAATAGCAGCCCGTGTTTTGAAAAACCTCCGCAAAATGGATACAATAGTTACCATGCTTTTTAACCGGGATTAGAATTGTCTTCCAATGACTAAAAAAAACTGCGCAAAGGAACACCGGATCAACCGGGAGTGGTGCAAGGGATGCGGCATCTGCGTCCACTTCTGCCCAAAGGGCGTGCTGGCCCTGGATGACCAGTACAAGGCCGCGGCCCGGCACCCGGAAAAGTGTATCTGCTGCCGGCTGTGCGAACTGCGGTGCCCCGACCTGGCCGTTGAAGTGGTGACCGAAAAGGTGAATCATGAGTGAAACAAAGGCCTTTATCCAGGGCAACGAGGTGTGCGGACGGGCCGCGCTTTACGCGGGTGCCGCCTTTTTCGCAGGCTATCCCATCACGCCCTCCACAGAGATCGCCGAGTTCATGGCCGCCGAACTGCCGAAAACCGGCGGCACTTTCATTCAGATGGAAGACGAAATCGCCTCCCTGTGCGCCGTCATCGGGGCATCCCTGACCGGGCGAAAAGCCCTGACCGCCACCAGCGGTCCCGGCTTTTCCCTGATGCAGGAGGCCCTGGGATACGCCATCATGGCGGAAATCCCCTGTGTGATCGTGAACGTGCAGCGCGGCGGCCCCTCCACCGGCCTGCCCACCCGGGTTATGCAAGGGGACGTGATGCAGGCCCGGTGGGGCACCCACGGGGACCACGCCATCGTGGCCCTGACCGCCTCCACCCATCAGGACCTGTTTGAAGTGACGGTGTCGGCCTTTAATATTGCCGAAACCTACCGCACCCCGGTGGTGCTGCTGCTGGACGAGGTGACCGGCCACACCCGGGAAAAAGTGACGCTTCCCGAAACCGGGGCCATTGACGTGGTGGCCCGGCTGAGAACCTCGGTGAAACAGGGGGTGGACTATTACCCCTACCTGCCCCGGGAGGACGGCCGCCTGCCCATGTCCGACTTCGGCGACGTGCACCGGTACAATGTCACCGGGCTGTTCCACGACATGTGGGGCTTTCCATCGGAAAACCCCCGGGTGGTGCATGACCTGCTGCGCCACCTGGTGGACAAGATCAACAACAATGTCCACGAAATGGCGCGCTACAAGGAGTATTTCCTTGACGACGCCGACCTGGTGCTGGTCTCCTACGGCTCGTCGGCCCGGTCGGCCCTTCATCTGGTGGAGAGCCGGCGCCGCCGGGGAGAGCGCTACGGCCTGCTGGAGCTTCAGACCCTGTGGCCTTTCCCCCATGCCGTTGTCCGGGAAAAATGCGGACGGGCAAGGTATATCGCCGTGGTGGAAATGAACATGGGCCAGGTGGTAAAAGAGGTCCGGGAGGCCGTGGCCCGGCCGGAAAGCGTTTATCTGGTCAACCGGGTGGATGGCGGGTTTATCACGCCCACCGACATTCGCAACATGCTGCGGGTGATTCAGGGCAGGGGGGTCTGAGCCATGGCCGTACACGACTATATCCGCAAACGGTTTTTCCCCCATATCTGGTGTCCGGGCTGCGGCCACGGGATTGTGTTAAACGGCCTGCTGCGCGCCATTGAAAACCTGGGCCTGAATAAGAGCGACATCGTCATGGTGTCGGGCATCGGCTGCTCCTCCCGCATCACCGGCTATGTTGATGTGCACTCCCTGCACACCCTTCACGGCCGGGCACTGGCTTTTGCCACCGGGGTCAAGCTGAGCCGGCCGGCCCTTTCCCTCATCGTTCCCATGGGGGACGGCGACGCCCTGGCCATCGGCGGCAACCACTTCATTCACGCCTGCCGGCGGAACATCGACATCACCGCCATTGTGATGAACAACCGCATTTACGGCATGACCGGGGGTCAGTATTCGCCGCTGTCCGGCGCCGGCACAAAGGCCACCACCGCCCCCTACACCGTCATCGACCCCGACTTCGACATGGTCAAACTGGCGACAGCGGCCGGCGCCACGTTTGTGGCCCGCTCCACCACTTACCACATTCAGGAGATGACCGGCCTGATCGAAAAGGCCATCGCGCACAAAGGCTTTTCCGTGGTGGAGATCTTTTCCCAGTGTCCCACCTACTTCGGCCGGAAAAACAAGGCCGGTGACGCGGCAAAGATGATGGAGTCCTACCGGGACAACACGGTGACTCTGGGCTCAAAGCAGGATATTCCCGGTTCCGGCAAGGTTCCCCGGGGCGTCTTTGTGGAAGAAGACCGGCCCGAATATTGCGAGGCATACGCCAACATCATCGCGGCGGCCAAAAAGGGAGGATAAGCCATGACACGGACCCGATTCATCTTCTCCGGCGCCGGGGGCCAGGGCGTGATCACCGCGGCGGTGGTTCTGGGCGAGGCCGCGGCCATTCACGAGGGACTCAACGCGGTCCAGGCACAGTCCTACGGTCCCGAGGCCCGTGGCGGCGCGGCACGGGCCGAGCTGATCATCTCGGACGGGCCCATCAATTTTCCCAGGGTCAATAACGCCAACGTGCTGGTCTGTCTCACCCAGGCGGCCTACAACAAGTACCATGCCGCCATCCGGCCCGGGGGCCTGCTGATCACCGACAGCCGTGTGGTGGAGACCACGGCGACGGTGGATGCCCGCCAGATCACGCTGCCCCTGCTTCAAACCGCCGAATCAACGGGCAACCCCATCGTGCTCAACATCTGCATGGTAGGCGCGGTGACGGCCCTGACCGGGGTTGTGCGAAAAGCGTCGGTGGAAAAGGCGCTGGCCTCCCACGTTCCACCCGATTTTCTGGCCGTCAATCAAAAAGCCTTTGCCCTGGGTTATGAACTCGGCGCCGCCCATGCCCTGTGACTTTTTTCCCGACATTGAAAACACCGGCATCTACCTTCACATTCCTTTTTGCGCAAAAAAATGCCGGTACTGTGATTTTTATTCCCTGCCCGCCGCCGACCGGCTCGACGCCTTTGTGAAAGCCCTTGTAAAAGAGATTGAGCTGACCGGCGCCCTGGTGCCCGGCGGCGTGGACACCCTCTATATCGGAGGCGGTACGCCCTCCCTGCTTACCGCCGGTCAGGTCACCGCCGTGCTCGAAGCGGCGCGGGCCTCGTTCCACATGGCTCCCGATGCCGAGATCACCATCGAGGCCAACCCCGACTCGGCAACCCGGCCGTGGATGAAGGCGGTCCGGGACGCCGGCATCAACCGCGTCAACATCGGGGTACAGTCATTTGACGACCGGACCCTTGCGTTTCTCGGCCGGATTCATTCGGCCCGGCAGGCCGAAGCCGCCCTGGAAGCGGCCCGTGAAAGCGGGTTTGACAACATCGGCCTGGATATCATCTACGCCGTTCCGGGCCAGACGGGCCGGGCCGTGGAAAAGGATATCGAGACGGCGCTTGCTTTCCACCCCGAACACCTGTCCTGCTACATGCTCACCTATGAATCGGGCACGCCCCTGACCCGGGCCATGGAAAGCCATGAGTTCGCGCCCACGGCCGAGGACCAGGCGGCCGACCTGTTTGAAACCGTGTGCGATGCGCTGACCGGCCACGGTTATCTTCATTACGAAATTTCAAATTTTGCCAAAAGCCCGTTCTTCATGGCAAGGCACAATGCCAAGTACTGGCAAAGGATACCATACGCGGGACTGGGTCCATCGGCCCATTCCTACACCGGCACCCGTCGATATTGGAACCCGCGCGACCTGGAGACCTGCCTGGCGGCCCTTGAGCAGGACCGCCTGCCCGAACAGGACGGCGAGACCCTCGCACGGGAACAGCACATGCTGGAAACGGTCTACCTGGGCCTTCGCACGGCCGCCGGTGTTTCAATGGATGCCTTTAATGCCGAGTTTGCCGGCCGGTTTGAAGACCTGTTCATGCCGGCCATTACCGCCTGCGCGGATCTGGCCCTGCTGGAAACCCGCTCGAACCGCTGCGTGCCCACCCGCCGGGGCATGCTTTTTCACGAAACCGTGGCGGCCCGCTTCGCCGACTGCCTGTAGGTTTCAGGCTTTCGGGTCAAATATTTTTGCCCTTTGGCATGATTTTTATTATGATGGGCCAAACATGCGTTCAATGGGTTTGCCGGATCGCCGGTACGCGTGTTACCCTTCCTGTATGCTCTAAACGAGTTGCCGGCGGCGGTCACGGCAAACGGTCATCAACCGGTGGATGCTCCCCCGCGCGGGGGTCAGGGTCCACCCGTCAACAAAGGAGGTCTTGCGGTGAGCAATGAAACCAAGGAAAAAGCATGGAGTCCGTATCTTGCAGGGGCGCTGAGCGGCGTGGTGCTGATCCTGTCGGTCTGGATCGCCGGGCAGTACTTTGGCGCGTCCACCACCTTTGTCCGCTCGGTCGGGTTTATTGAAAAGGCCGTTCGGCCGGAAGCCGTGGCAACCCTGGATTACTTTAAAAAAACCACCCCGAAAATCGACTGGCAGTGGATGTTCGTGGTGGGGATACTGATCGGGTCTTTTATCGCGGCCAAAACATCCGGGAGTTTTGAGTGGCGGGCCGTGCCGCCCATGTGGGAAGAACGCTTCGGCGCCGGCATCGGCCGGCGCGGCGTTGCGGCCTTCTTCGGCGGCGTTATCGCCATGTTCGGCGCCCGTCTGGCGGATGGCTGACCCAGCGGCCACGGGCTGAGCGGGTCGCTTCAGCTGGCTGTCAGCGGTCTGATCGCGCTGGTATGTTTCTTTATCGGCGGCATCCTTGTGGCACGCATGCTTTACGGAAAGGAGGGCACCCCATCATGAAAATCGACCTGATTTACGGACTGGTGACCGGCATCCTGTTCGGTTTTCTGCTGCAGAAAGCCCGGGTGATCCGTTATGACAAGCAGCTTGGCGCTCTCCGGCTGCGGGACATGACCATCGTCAAGTTCATGCTCTCCAGCGTGCTGGTGGGCATGGTGGGCGTCTACCTTCTCAACGACCTGGGGCTGGTCAAACTTTCCATCAAGACCACCATTCTCGGAGGCCAGATTCTCGGGGGGCTTCTGTTCGGCCTGGGCTGGGGCCTGCTGGGATACTGCCCCGGCACATCGGCGGGCGCCCTGGGTGAAGGCCGGTGGGACGCGGTGTGGGGCATCGCCGGCATGCTGGTGGGCGCGGCCCTCTTTGCCGAAGCCTACCCGGCCATGAAGGCAACGGTGCTCACCTGGGGAAACTTCGGCAAAATCACCCTGCCCGGCATTCTGGGCGTCAACCACTGGATTCTCATCGTGCTGTTTATCGCCGGCGGCCTGGCCCTGTTCCGATGGTTTGAAAAGAAGGGATTATGACCCGCGCCCGGATCTCACAGCGCCTGCGCGAAAAATCATCCGCCTCCCGCCCGGCTGTTATTCCAGGCGGGAGGCAAACCGGCGGGTGGGTGATTTTTCCCGCCGTGCTGGGCATAATCATGGCGGTCATGGCGGTTGTCAACGGCTGGGCCCAGGACACCGGACCTTCCTCAGGCGCCGGCAGACCGTCTCCTTCACTTGCCGTCTCCATCACGGATGCTCTTGACAGTGAGGCACACCTGGTGGCGAGCCTGGCGGAGGAAAAAAGGGCCGCCGACCAGGCGGAACCCTCTTTCTCCAGGCAACTGGAGACCTACCAGACCCAGCACGCGGTATATGCCAACATGCTGGCGCTTTACACCGTTCCCACCACGGACCTTTCAGCGGCCAGCCGCCACATTCTGTCTTCTCTTGCCGAGATTGAAGATCAACAGGACTCAAATCGCAAGGACCTGGCGGTGGTGGAGACTTACCGTTCCGCCATTGAAGGGCAGCTGGCGGCCAACCGGTCCTACCTTTCGGAAATGACGGCCGGATCCAAGAGCAAGGCCGCCGGCACGGTTGTGTCGATGAAGAAACTGGTGACGCTGGTGACCGAAAAGCAAAAGCTCCTCGATGACCTGTACGGGATTTATTCATCCCGGATCGACCGCCTTAACACCATTCACATCAAACTGACCGACCTTTCTCAACAGCTGTCCCTGCGGGTTCAGGAGACCAGAAAACGGGACTTTCTGACCCGGTCCGCCGAGTTTCCCCTTTCGGCCGGATGGACCGGCATTCGGCAGGAAATTCAGCAAATACGGGAAGCGGCCCGACTCCGCTTCTCGTTAACGTATCTTGCCGATGAAGGCCGGGCCCTCTGGCGGTCGGTCCGGCCGGTGCTGGCCTACGGGGCGCTTTTGGTGCTGCTGTCCATCATGGGCGTCGGACGGCTGACCGCCTGGCGGCAAGACACGGCCCGTTCCCCGGCCTTTTCAACCTGCACGGTGTTTCAGGCGGCCCTTCACGTCTTCAGCCGGTCGGCATGGCTGTTGGTGTTCACGGTACTGCTTCTTGTCCTGACGCACACCGGCGGGTATCTGGTCTCTCCTCTGGCCGGCCTTCTGCTGTCTTTGTCGATGCTGTTTCTGTTTTCCCGGTGGGTGCTGGATACCGTGGGCTGCGCCGAAAAAAGTCCCGGGCGGCCGGTGGCGCCGGCACCGGCGCGGATGATCCGCCGGGCGTGTTACGGCGTGCAGGCCTTCGGTACACTCTATACCCTGGTTCTTTTTCTTGTGCCCGGCGCCGGCGGCATTCTTTTCCTGCTCCGGCTTCTGTTTGAAATCAGCGCCGTGACCTGGAACTTCGTTTTCTGGAAAGTTGTCAACCGGACCGCCCCCCATGCGGATAATCCGAAAGAAGCGCTCCGGTATCGATATTTCATCACCGGCATGTTCTACCTTGTCACCCTGGGCGCGCTGGTGCTGGAACTGGCCGGGCACGGCCCCATCGCCCTCTACTGGTACCTGTCCTGGGGAAAAACGCTGGTCCTCGTTGTATGGTTTTTTATCGCTCACATGGCCCTCGGTGAATTGAGCCGTGTTTTTCGGGCAAAGGCGGAAACCGGTTCCAAGACCCCCGAGAATCAGAATTTTCCGGTGCAGTGGGTGCTGATCAAGCTGGCCCAGGTGGTCCTCTACGCCGGCGGCCTGATCGCCCTTGTCGTTGCCTGGGGCGGCGGCAGGGACGTACTGGTAAGCCTTTTTTCCGCCCTTTTCCGGTCCTATAAAATCGGAGGCCTTTCCCTAAGCGCCATGGGTTTTGTCTACGCGGCCGCGGCCCTTTTTCTTACCCACGTTATCGCCGGCGCGTGGCGCTATCTTTTTCACCGCAATGTCCTTCGCGACAGCGGCATGGCCCCGGGCGCCCAGGAATCCGTGATCACCATCACCGTTTATGTGATCTGGGCCGCGGGCATTCTGGCCGCGCTCCACGTGGTGGGGTTCAACACAACGTCCCTTACCGTGGCCTTTGGCGCCCTGGGCGTGGGCCTCGGGTTCGGCCTGCAGAACATTTTCAACAACTTTGTCAGCGGCCTGATCCTGCTGTTTGAACGGCCCATCCAGGTGGGGGACGACATCGAGGTGGACGGCATCTGGGCAACCGTGAAAAAAATCAATGTCCGGTCCACCATTGTGCAGACCGCCGATAACGCGTCCATGATCATTCCCAACGCCGACCTGGTCAGCAGCAAGGTCACCAACTGGAGTTTTCAGGACAAGCGCCTGCGGCGTAACATCACCGTGGGCGTGGCCTACGGCTCCGATCTGGAACTGGTGCGCAAGACGCTTCTTGAGGTGGCCGCCGGAAACGCCAGGGTGCTCAAGACGCCAAAGCCGGACGTGGTTTTCAAGGACTTCGGCGACAGCGCCCTGATGTTCCTGCTGCGCGTCTGGACTCATGTGTCCTATTTTTACGCGGTGGAGACCGAAATCCGGTTTGAAATCGACCGCCTGTTTAAGGAAAAAAACATATCCATCGCCTTCCCCCAGATGGATGTGCATCTGTATAATGAGACGTCCCGGTACCGCCCGAAGGCTGAATAGCCGCGCCGGGGCAGGCAGGCAAACCAAGGGAGGTCCTCCATGATGGTGGAGAAAAAAATATCGGACAAGACCGGCCTTTCCCCGGGAACGCTGGTGCATATCGGCGAGAAAAAAACCGGGACGGTGCGCCTGACCCTGGTCGCCTACGACGAAACCCACCTTGTGGAAAAGGCGGTCGACGGGGCCGCGGACATGCGGCCCGGCGAAAAACCCGGGGGCGTGACATGGCTCAACGTGGACGGCCTTCATGATGTTCAGGTCATCGAATCCATCGGCAGCCGGTTTGGCATTCATCCGCTGACCCTGGAGGATATCGTCAACACCGGCCAGCGGCCCAAGGCCGAGGCCCATGAGGCGTATCTCTTTCTGGTCGTCAAAATACTGGCCTATGACGAAGACGCCCGGCGGGTGGTGTCCGACCAGCTGAGCATCCTGCTGGGAAGAGATTATGTCCTTTCTTTCCAGGAACGGCCGGGCGACGTTTTTGAAGGGGTGCGGGAGCGGCTTCGCAAGGCAACTGGCATACTGCGCAAAAGCGGTTCCGACTACCTGGCCTACGCGCTTCTGGACGCGGTGGTGGACCATTATTTTGTCATACTGGAACGGCTCAATGACCGGGTGGAGGCCCTGGAAGAAGCCCTTCTGGGAAATCCATCGCCGGACCTGCTCCGGGAAATTCACGCGATCAAAAAGGAGTTTCTTTCTTTTCACAAACAGGCGTGGCCCCTGCGGGACATGATGATGCAGATCAAAAACGAGGAGTTTGCCCATATCGGCATACCGGCCCGGCTCTTTTTCCAGGACATCACCGATCACGCGGTACGGGCCGTGGGGATCGCCGAATCGCTCCGGGAGATGGTAAACAGCCTGCAGGAACTCTACCTGTCCACCCTGAGCCACCGGATGAACGAAGTGATGAAGGTACTCACCGTCATCGCCACTCTTTTTATTCCCCTGACCTTTATCGCCGGCGTCTACGGCATGAACTTTGCCCACATGCCCGAGCTTTCCTGGAAGTGGGGATATCCGGCGGTATGGGCCGTCATGATCGCCGTGGCCGCCGGACTGCTGGTCTATTTTAAAAAGAACCGGTGGCTGTGACCCTGCCCCGTTTTTACGGACGATGTCGGCGGCCGGGAACCATTCGTCTGTTGACAAAACCGGCCCCCCATTGCATACTGTAGTCTCCATTTAAGTCCGGCCCGGCCGGACATTTCACGCCGGGTCCACCCGGGCACCTTCGTCGCTTTTTTAATTACTGGACATCGCCTATGGACATGAAGCGCGACTACTATGAGGACGTGGAAATCTTTTCCTCTGGAGTTGTTGTTTTCTGGTTTGTGGTGCTGGGGGCCTTCCTGGCGGCCTTCCCTTTTTTCTCCAAGAACTACTATATCTATGTGGCCAACTACATCGCCATCAATGTTATCGTGGTGGTGGGCCTTAATCTGCTGGTGGGCTTCACCGGCCAGATATCCCTGGGCCATGCCGGTTTTTACGCCGTGGGGGCTTACGGCACCATCACGCTGA
This sequence comes from Thermodesulfobacteriota bacterium, assembly GCA_049320925.1. Lineage (GTDB taxonomy): Bacteria > Desulfobacterota > Desulfobacteria > Desulfobacterales > Desulfosudaceae > Desulfosudis. The sequence continues at coordinate 15,066 of JBMORB010000134.1, forward strand.
TGACCGAGGCCCATTTGCCCTTTCTGGCGGCCCTGATTGCCGCGGCCCTGATCGCGGCCGCCCTCGGCTTTCTGCTGGGCCTGCCGGCCCTTCGGCTGGAAGGCCCCTACCTGGCCATCGCCACTCTTGGCTTCGGCCTGACCATCACCCAGGTTATCGGCAAAATCGAACTGCTGGGCGGCCGCCAGGGACTCAAAGCACCGGACCTGGTCGTGTTCGGCCACACTCTGAACACCGACCGGAGTTTTTATTTTCTGGTGGTACCCATTGCCGTGCTGCTGGTGCTGTTTGCCCGGAACATCGTTAAAACAAAAGTGGGAAGGGCCTTTATCGCCATCCGGGACGCCGACATCGCGGCCGAAACCCTGGGTATCAACCTGGTGTACTACAAGACCCTGGCCTTCGCCGTCAGCGCTTTCTACGCCGGTATCGCCGGCGGGCTTTACGCCTTTGTCCTGCGCTTTGTCGACCCCGAACTGTTCAGCCTGTTCCTCTCCATCATGTTTCTCACCATGGCCGTGGTGGGAGGACTGGGCTCAATCATGGGCCCCATTGCCGGGGCCCTGGTGCTGAGCTGGGTGGACCTGGAGCTTCGCAACATCCTGAGCATTCCCTATCTGGGTGACTGGCTGCGCCAGCTCTCCTCGTCCTATTTTTCCCTGACCGGGGTGTCGAACATTCAGTTCATCGTCTTCGGACTGATTCTGATCGGTATCATGCTGTTTGAGCCCCTGGGTATTTTCGGCATCTGGATACGTACCAAGAAATACTGGAAGACATGGCCGTTCTAGCCCGGGTCTTTGAAAACATACGGGTCTTGTCCGGGCCCCCGGTAAAGGAGTTTTCATGATTCACCTGCTTCAAGTAATCGTCAGCGGCATCGCGGTGGGCAGCGCCTACGCCCTGATGGGCCTCGGCATGGTGCTGATCTACAAGGCATCCGAGGTGCCCAATTTTGTTCAGGGCGAAATGGCCCTGATGCCGGTGTTCGTGTCCTACCTGCTGATGTCGTCCTATGGGATGCCGGTCTGGGCCGCCTTTATCGGAGCGCTGGTCTTTGCCCTTGCACTGGGCTGCATCCTGGAGTTTGCCGTCCTGCGCCGGGCCAAGGAGCCCAACGTGCTGGGGCTGATTATTATCACCATCGGACTGGAAATGATCCTGCTGGGACTGGTGTCGTGGAAATTCGGCGCGGACCAGCGGTCTCTTCCCTTTCCCATTTCCAGCTACGACAGCGTGGTGATCGGAAAAATCTTCATCAGCACCCTGGACCTGCTCACCCTGGTGGTGGCCCTGGTGATCATGGTCACCCTGTTTCTGTTTTTCCGTTTTTCAAAACTCGGCGTGGCCATGAAGGCCACCCAGCAGAACGAGACCGCGGCACGGCTCATGGGCATTCACACCAACCGGATCAAGATGGTCACCTGGGGCATTTCGGCCATGGTGGGCACCGTGGCCGGCCTGCTGGCCGCGCCGGTGATCATGGAGCCCTACATGATGTGGGACCCCATGCTCAAAGGTTTTGCCGGCGCCGTTGTGGGCGGCATGACATCCCTGCCCGGCGCCGTGGTGGGGTGCTACCTGGTAGGCGTCATCGAACATCTTTTTGGCGGCTATGTATCCATTGAATTCAAATCGGTGGTGGCCTTCGTGGTCATCGTGCTGGTTCTGTGCGTCAAACCCAGCGGCCTGCTGGCAAAACATTACATAAAGAAGGTGTAGTTTCAGCGGGAAGCCGTATTCAACCAACCACATTCAACAAGGGAGGGAACCATGAAAAAATTCGCATTGATCATGATCATCGGCGCCGCGCTGGCCCTGTGCTTCGGCACCGCCGGCCTGTGCGAGGTCGGCGTGACCGACACCGAGATTCACATCGGCCAGTGGGGTCCCCAGACCGGCCCGGCCGCGCCCTGGGGGGCCGTGGCCCGGGGCACCGACGCGTACTTTAAGATGATCAACGCCGAAGGCGGTATTCACGGCCGCAAGCTGGTCCATCACTATTTCGACGATGCATACAACCCGGCCAAGACCGTGGCCGGCGTCAAGCAGCTCCAGGAGCAGGAAGGCATGTTCTGCTGGGTCAGCGGCGTGGGCACGGCCACGGGCCTGGCGGTCAAGGACTACCTGATGGAAAACAAGATCCCCTGGATCGGTCCGTCGGCGGGCTCCCGTCACTGGGTGGAGCCGCCCCAGAAATACCTGTTCAACGTTTATCCTTTTTACATGGGCGACGCCCAGCTGCTTTGCCAGTACGCCGTTGAAAAGATGGGCAAGAAAAAAATCGCCATTGCTTTTCAGAACGATGACTACGGCAAGCAGGGCGTGGAAGGCGCCGAATATCAGCTTAAGAAAGCGGGCATGACGCTGGTGGCCCAGGTCCCGGTCAACGTGGCCGACACCGACATGATCCCCCATGTCATGCAGCTCAAGCAGGCCGAGGCCGACGCGGTGCTGCTGTTTGTCACCCCCGGACACGTGGCCCGCATCATCGGCACGGGCAAGGCCATGCAGTTCGAGCCCACCTGGATGTCCTCCTCCACCTGCGGTGACTTCCCCCTGATGACGGCCATCACCAAGGGGCTCTGCGTGGGCATGATCACGGCATCCTTCGGCCTTGCCGAGCCTACGGGCCATGTGGGGGAAGTACAGCTGCTTGAAAACCCCGTTCAGAAAATGGTCGCCAAGTACAAAACCGACGCGTTTGACAAGTTCGCGGCGCAGGACGAACGGTGGGGATACACCTTTCTCGCGGGCATCGGCTTTGCCGAACCCCTGGTGGAGGCCATCCGCCGCTGCGGCAAGGACCTGACCCGGGAAAAACTGGTCAAGGAGCTGGAAAAAATGAAAAACTTCAAGGGCGTCCTGGGCCGCATGAACTACAAGCCCTTTGATCCCAAGGATCCCACCTGCCGCCTGGGACAGGGGGAAGTTTTCCTTCAGGAGTGCACGGAAAACGGCGGTTCGAAAATACTGACCGACTGGGTGAAAACCACCTACCTGCCGTCAAAGGCGGAATAACTCGCCCATTAACCACGGTTGCCCCGGCCCTTTCCGGCGGGGCAACCGTAATTTTCACATACAGCTTTTGCGGGAACCGGCGCCATGTCCTTTTTCTCCGTCGCTTCGCTTTCCATGGTCTTCGGTGGTCTGAAGGCCCTGGACGGCATCACGTTTGAGGTCACCCAGGGAGAGGTGTTTGCCATCATCGGCCCCAACGGCGCCGGAAAAACCACCCTGTTCAACTGCATCAACGGCATCTACCCGCCGTCTTCCGGGGCCGTCACCTTCAAAGGGGTCAACCTGGTGGGCAGAAAACCGGACAAAATCGCCCGGGCCGGCATTGCCCGCACCTTTCAGAACATCGAACTGTTCGACCGGATGAACACCATGGAAAACATCATGGTGGGGCGGCACCTGTTCATGAAGACCGGTATTTTCCGGGGCGCCTTCATGTGGGGAAAGCGCTCCTTTGCCGGAAAGGAAGAGCAGGTCCACCGGCGGAAGGTGGAGGAAATCATCGACCTTCTGGAACTTCAGGCGGTGCGAAACAGCTTTGTGGGGGCGCTGCCCTACGGCACCCGGAAAAAAATCGAACTGGGCCGGGCCCTGGCCGCCGAGCCGGAACTGCTGCTTCTCGACGAACCCTGCGCCGGCATGAACGCGGAAGAAAAACAGGATATGATCTTCTGGATCAAGGATATTCAGGACGAGCTGGGTGTCACCATCCTGCTCATCGAACACGACATGTCCATGGTGATGGATATTTCCGACCGCATTCTGGCTTTAAACTTCGGAAAAATGATCACCCTGGGCACACCGGCCGAGGTGCGGTGCCATCCCGAGGTGCTCAAGGCATACCTGGGGGAAGAGACGGCCGACACGGCGGCCGTGTGCGACATTCAGGCAACCGCTTCGGATGGAAAGGCGTAAAATCAACATGGGCGCACTGCTGGAAGTCAAGAACATCGAAACCTACTACGACCTGATTTACGCGGTCCGGGGCGTTTCCATGTCCATCGAGGAGGGCAGCATCACGGCCATTCTGGGCAACAACGGCGCCGGCAAGTCCACCATTTTAAAAACCATCATGGGCCTGATCGAAGACCAGCCGGACAAGGGAACCATCGAGTTTGACGGAAAGCGCATCGACGGCAAGGACACCGAAGACATCGTGCGCATGGGCATCTCCTACGTGCCCGAGGGCCGGGAGGTTTTCGAGGAGCTGACGGTTCGGGAGAACCTGCTCATGGGCGCCTACACCCGGAAAAACCGAAAAGAGATTGCCGGCGATTTTGACCGCGTGTACCGTTATTTTCCCATCCTGCTCCAGCGCCAGAACCAGTGGGCCGGCACCCTTTCCGGCGGTGAACAGCAGATGCTGGCCATCGGCCGCGCCCTGATGAGCCGGCCCCGGCTGCTGTTTTTGGACGAGCCCTCCCTGGGCCTGTCTCCGATCCTGGTCCAGGAGATATTCAAAATCATCACCGCCATTCACGGTGAAGGGGTCACGGTGCTGCTGGTGGAGCAGAACGCCCGCATGGCCCTCAAGATTTCCCACACGGCCATGATCCTGGAAAACGGCCGGTTTGTTTTAAAGGGTCCCAGCGCGGCACTGATGGAAGATGAAAACGTCAAGGAGTTCTACATGGGGGTCCGGTCCCAGGATTCGGCCAAGGGTTACCAGCGGTGGAAGCGAAAAAAGGTGTGGCGATAATGACGGAAACTCTGACACACGACGCAAACGGAAGCGCGGTGGTCACCACCACGCCGGCCCTGTTCAGGGAAACGGTGGCGAAAAAAGGGGATGCCGTGGCCATGCGGTACAAGGACTTCGGCCTGTGGCACGACATCACATGGAAACAATACTACGACACGGCCCGGGCCATCGGCTGCGCCCTGATCGACATGGGTCTCCAGAAGGGGGACCGGGTGGCCATCATCGGCGACAACTGCCCCGAATGGGTCATGATCGACATGGGGATTCAGTGCGCCGGCGGCGCGGCCGTGGGCATCTACACCACCAACTCCTGGCACGAGGTGGAGTATGTGATCAACCACGCCGACGCCCGGTTTTTCTTCGTGGAAAACGAGGAGCAGCTCGACAAGTGGCTTTCCTTCCGAAACAACGCGCCCTCCCTTAAAAAAGTAATCGTGTGGGACACCAAAGGACTGAGGGAATTCTCAGACCCCATGGTCATGGCCTATGACCGGCTGGTGGAAACCGGCCGGCCCATGGACCCCGCAACGGTGGACGCCCGCATGGCGGAACTGAAGCCCGAAGACCTCTGCGTGCTGATCTACACCTCCGGCACCACCGGCATGCCAAAGGGCGCCATGCTCACCCACGGCAACGTCACCTGGATGGCCCACGCCATCGAACAGCAGAACCGCATCGACAACCAGGACGAGGTGCTCTCCTTTCTGCCCCTGTGCCACATCTTCGAGCGGCTCTTTTCCGTGTTTGCCCACATCCGCCACGGCTACGTGGTCAATTTCGTGGAAAAGCCGGACACGGTGATGGAAAACATGCAGGAGGTTTCGCCCACCGTGGGGTATGCCGTGCCGCGCATCTGGGAAAAATACTATTCGGGCATCCGCATCCGCATGACCGACGCCACCTGGCTTAAAAAACTGGCGTTCAAGGCGGCCCTGGCCGTGGGCTACAAGCGGGCCACCCTGAAGATGAATTTTGAAAAGGTGCCCCTGTACCTGGAAGTCCTTTTCAACGTCGGCTACTTTGCCGTGTTCAGAAAACTCAAGAAGCGGCTGGGGTTTGACCGGCTGCGGGTGGCCTATTCCGGCGCGGCCCCGATTTCACCCGAAATTCTGCGGGCCTACCAGGCCATCGGCGTGCGCCTGATCGAGGGATACGGCCAGACCGAGGGCACCGGCGTCACGTGCACGTCGCAGCTGGAAAAGGTCAAGTTCGGCACCGTGGGCCGGCCCCTGCCCGGCTGCCAGGTGCGCATCGCCGAGGACGGCGAAATCCTGGTCAAGTCCCCGGGCGTTTTCGTGGGCTATTTCAAGGATGAAAAAGCCACGCAGGAGGCCTTAAAGGACGGGTGGCTCTATTCCGGCGACGTGGGCGTGCTCGACGCGGATGGCTTTCTGAAAATCACGGACCGGAAAAAAGACATCATCATCACCGCCGGCGGCAAGAACATCACGCCCCAGTACATTGAAAACAAGCTCAAGGCCAGCCCCTACATCAACGACGCGGTGGTCATCGGGGACCGGCGCAAGTACCTCACCGCCCTGATCATGCTTGACGAAGACAACGTGGTCAAGTTCGCCCAGGACAACAAGATTCCGTTTTCCACCTACGGCGACCTGACCCAGAACAGCCAGATCAAGCAGCTGATTCAGCGGGAAGTGGACGAGGTCAACAAGACCCTGGCCCGGGTGGAGAACATTCGCAAGTTCACCATCATTCCCAAGAAGCTCTACCAGGAGGACGGCGAGGTGACCCCCACCATGAAGGTCAAGCGCAAAAAGGTTTACGAGGCTTTTGCCAACCTGATCGAAGCCATGTATTAAAAGACGGGGACTTGCTTTTGCGTTTCTCAAGTCGGATGCTTTTACCGCCTTGAATCGATCCCGATTTGGATTTGGATGAAGCCTTGCCGAAGTTACACCACCTGCTTCTTGTCCTTCGTGATCTTCGTGTAAAAAGCGGCCGGCCGGATCGAAAACACCAGGGGGTTTCAACACGAAGAACGCGAAGAAACGAGGCGCACGAAGAAGGGGGCTTTTCTTTTTCTGTTGGTTAATTGATGTTGATGTGGATAATGGGTTTTTTGTCCTGCAAAGCCATAAACATGGAGGAGACCATGAAACACACCTTGACCTTTATGTGCCTGGCCATGGCCTGCCTGCTGTGCCCCGGCCCAACGGCATGGGCGGCTGATGACGCCGCGGCGGAAAAGGCGCCGGGCATCATTCTGGCCGACCAGGCCGTCAAAACCAAGGGGCTGTGGATCACGTCCGACCACTCGCAGCACGCGATCCTTAAAAAACCCTTTACCTCCGGCCCCGAGGTGACGGCGGCATGTCTGTCGTGCCACAACCAGGCGGCCCTTCAGTTTCACGACACCATTCACTGGACCTGGATCGACCCGGCCACGGCTGATACCCTGCGGTTCGGCAAGGCCGGCATGTCGGTGAACAACTTTTGCCTCACCATCCTTTCCAACGAACCCCGGTGCACGTCCTGCCACGCCGGCTACGGATGGAAGGACAAGAACTTTGATTTTTCCAGCCAGGTCAACGTGGACTGCCTGGTGTGCCATGAACAGACCGGCACCTATGAAAAGTTTCCCGCCGGGTCCGGCCATCCGGCGGCCAAGGAAACTTTTTTCCCGGCTGAAAACAAAACCTTTTATCCCCCGGACTGGAACACGGTGGCCCAGAGCGTGGGCCGGCCCACCCGTGAAAACTGCGGCGTCTGCCATTTTTACGGCGGCGGGGGCGACGGGGTCAAGCACGGGGACCTGGACTCCTCCCTGGCCCACCCCAACAAGGCCCTGGACGTGCACATGGGTTCCGACGGTCAGAACTTCAACTGCTCCCGGTGCCACTCCACCACCCTGCACAACATTGCCGGCCGGGTCTATGCCACGCCCGCGGCCGAAGACAGAAAGACCCTGATCGAGGACGACCTGGCCACCAAGATCACCTGCGAGTCATGCCACGGCAGCCGGCCCCACAAGGCGGGCACCAAGCCCAACGATCACACGGACAAGGT
>JBMORB010000135.1:0-3032 GCA_049320925.1 Thermodesulfobacteriota bacterium
AAAAGACTGACTGATTCAACTGTTTTTGGTAATACCTGTCGATCCTTAAAAAAGGAGGCCCTTCATGCCGCTTCAAATGGATACACGAAACAGCGTTATGGTCCTGGCCATGGACAACGCGCCGGAAAACGCATTTACCGGCGAGATGATCGCCCAGTTCAACGCCGCCCTGGACGCCATCGAGGCTGACGACGCGCTTCGCGGCGTGGTGGTGACCGGCGCCGGCGGCCAGTTTTTTTCTTCCGGCATGGATCTTCAGTATGTAATGAAGCTGGAGGCAAACGCCATCAAGGGGTTTTTCAAAGAACTGTTCACCTTTTTTCACCGGGCCTTTGTGTTTCCCAAGCCCCTGGTGGCCGCGATCAATGGGCACGCCGTGGCCAGCGCCCTTGCCTTTTCCATGTGCACAGACTGCCGGGTGATGCAGAACAAAGGCGCGGTGTGCACCTTTCCGGAAATCGATGTGTCCATCATTCCGCCCTCCGGGTGCCTGGCCATGGTAAAATACGTGATCGGCGAACGCATGACCGACCTGGCTTTTCTGTCCGGCCGAAAGTTCGACGGCCCGGCAGCCCTGGCCATGGGCATGGTGGATGAACTGGCCGAGAGCAACGCCGTTATCGACCGGGCTGTTGCCGTTGCCGCGGAGCTGGGCGCCAAAAAGCCCCGCCTGTTTGCCGCCTACAAAAAGCGGTTCCGCGGCGAAACCGCGGACTGCATGCTGGCCGAAGACCTGCGGTACATCGATGAAGAGATGGACGTGGCCATGTTCCAGAACTGCGACCTTTCCTGCCTGCGGTCGTTGAGCTGACCCGGAATCGGCCCTGTTCTTCGTCACCCCGGCCACCGAGCCGGGGTCCAGTGCAGCCGGTGTTTTACCTGGGTACCCGGTCCGTTATCCCGGACTCCGATCCGGGACGGGTAATGACGAATGTAGTGCCGCGGGCCAAAGACGTCATTCCGGAGAAAGCCGGAATCCATTTATTGATCGATTTCGATAGCGATCCCGATCCCGATTTCGATTTTGATATTAAAGCCAAGGAAAACAACTAATGATCGAAGAAATCATTCCTGACCTGTTCCGGATCAAGATTCCGCTGCCCGACACCCCGCTCAAGTATTTAAACTCCTATGTCATCAAGGCCGAGCCCCGAAGCCTGATCGTGGACACTGGCTTAAACCATGACGTGTGCTTTGCGGCCATGCGGGACGGGCTTTCCGAAATCGGACTGAACCCGGGCCGGGCTGACCTGTTTATCACTCACATGCATGCCGATCACTTCGGCCTGGTCACCCGGCTGGCCGACGCCGGCACAAAGGTTTTTTTCAACCGCCTCGACGCGGAGATCATTGAAAACTGGCAGGGGTTTGAACCCATGATCCGGTACGCCGTAAAAAGCGGGCTTCCCGAAGGTGCCCTGCGCGCGGCCCTGAACAAGCACCCGGCCCGCAGGTTCGGCACCGACTGGCGGCCCCCGCTTCAGATTCTGGCCGACGGCCACCAGATGACCGTCGGCCGGTACCGGTTTACCTGCGTGCACACGCCCGGCCACACCCAGGGCCATATGTGCCTGTACGAGCCCGAACACAAAGTCCTGATCGCCGGAGACCATCTTTTAATCGACATCACCCCCAACATTCAGTGCTGGTCTGAAAACGACGACCCCTTGAACAGCTACATGGCCAGCCTGGACAAGGTCCGGGCCATGGACGTGACCCACGTGCTGCCCGGTCACCGCCGCCTTTTTGTAGACTGCAACCGGCGCGTCGACGAACTCAAGACCCACCACGAGCACCGGCTGGAAGAGGTGATGGAAATTCTTGCCGCACGGCCGGGCCGCACCGCTTTCGAAACCGCCTCTTTCATGACCTGGGACATTGCGGCTGAAAACTGGGACGCCTTTCCCCCGGCCCAGAAATGGTTTGCCACGGGCGAGGCCATTTCCCATCTGCGCTATCTTGAGAACAAGGGCCGGATATACAGGCAGACCGAAGACCCGGTGGTTACCTACGCAATAAAATAGTACGCACCTCGAATAATCGTACTCGTGCTCGTGCTCTTACGCGTGATCGGTTGTCTTCGGGTTCGCGCTTGATCAGGAGACGAGCAAGATTACGAGCAAGAGTAGGTTAAAGGAACTATATGAATAAACGAACCGTCAAACTGGTGTCCTGGAACGTCAACGGCCTGCGGGCCGTGATGGACAAAGGATTTACCCAGACCTTTAAGAAGCTTGACGCCGACGTGGTGGGTCTTCAGGAAACCAAGCTCCAGGCCCCACAGGTGACCGGCGACATGGCAAACATTCCGGGCTACACCTCGTACTGGGCCCATGCGGTAAAAAAAGGTTACAGCGGCGTGGCCGCCTATTCCCGGGTGCCGGTCAAAAGCGCCAAAACCGGCATGGGCCGGCCGGAATACGACAGTGAAGGCCGGATTCTTGAACTGGACCTTGGCGATTTCATCTTTTTCAACATCTATTTTCCCAACGGTCAGATGGGCGAAGACCGGTTGGCCTACAAACTGGACTTCTACCGCGACTTTTTCGCCCATGCCGACGCCTACCGCAAACAGGGCCGCAGCCTGGTGATCTGCGGCGACTACAACACGGCCCATAACGAAATCGACCTGAAAAACGCCAGGGCCAATGAAAACACATCCGGCTTTATGCGCATCGAGCGGGACTGGCTGGACAAAATCATTGCCGACGGATACGTGGACACCTTCCGGCACCTGTATCCGGACACGGTCAAATACTCATGGTGGACCTACCGCTTCAAGGCACGGGAGCGGAACGTGGGCTGGCGCATCGACTATTTTTTCGTAACCAGAGACATTGTTTCCAAAGGCTGGCTCAAAGACGCCTTTATCGACAACACGGTTTTGGGCTCAGACCACTGCCCGGTGGGCCTGGTGCTGGAGATATAACCGCGTCTTTCGAAAATATGAGTTGATACAGGCGGCTTGAGGCGCCACCAAGACCAGACGCGATTACTGCCCGGGTCTGGGGTATGAAAAGCCGGGCTGGAAG
>JBMORB010000136.1:0-3029 GCA_049320925.1 Thermodesulfobacteriota bacterium
GCATGGCTGCCCGGGTATTGCCCGCCGCCTGTTGCTGTTCCGCATTATTATCGTTTGCCAGGCCCTGCTGGCCGGCCTGTCCCTGTTGCTGCTGGGCCTGTTGATTTTGCCCGTCTTGTTGGCCGGCTTGCTGTTTGTCTCCCTGATCCTGCTTCCCCTGTTGCGTCTGACTGCCTTTTTGATCTTCCTGCCTGTCATCCGGTGACTGTTGCTGGGGCTTCTGCTGGGGCGATTGCTGCGATTTTTCGTCCGGCGCAGCGTTCTGCGCCTGATTCTTGTCGCCGCCGTTCTGATGCTGTTGATCCTGATTTTTTTCTTTATCCTTTTGCTGGTCTTTCCGGCTCTGATGGCTCTGGTCTTGTTGTTGCCTGAGCTCCTTTGCTTTTCTGGCGGCCTGCAGGTTGTCCCTGGCCTGCCGGTCGTCGGGATCAACGGCCAGGGTTTTTTCATAATAGTCAATGGCGGCATCAAAGTTGTTTTGCCGGAAAGCGGTATTGCCGAGATTGTATAAAACGTTCTGCTTCAGACCGCGGGACTTCCTGCGGGATTCAGACCCGGCCGTTTCGCCTTTGGTTGCCAGCGAAAGGGCCCTGGAATAGTTGCGGGCCGCCTCTTCGTAGTTCCTGGTCCTATAGTATGCGTCTCCGATATTATAGTAAAGCATGGGGTTGTCCGGGTCCTTCAACTGGGCGTCGATAAAATGGGTCAGGGCCTTCTCATATTCACCGTTTTCATAGGCGGTCCGGCCCTGTTTTACATCCGTGTAGACACCGGCCGCATGGGCCGCTGTGCCGTTCATCAGGAGAAGGCCGAAAACAAACGTCGCGGCAAAAGTTTTTTTCGCGGGGATCAACAGTTCAACGATAAGGCATACCAGGGCAAGGGCCACGAACCACTGGAACCGGTTTTCCCATATCTGCCGCCGTCCGGTATGCAGGGTTTTTGCCTCCATGGTGTTTCGTATTTTATCCCGATAGATTACATCCAGGTCCATGTCGCCGGCCACTGACCGAACGTAAGCGCCGTCAGTTGCCAGGGCGATCTGTTTGAGTGCCCCCTCATCCAGCCTTGAAATCACGATGTTACCTTCCCGGTCTTTCGTGAAACCTTCACCGGTTCCCGGCACCGGCGCTCCCTGGGAGCCGCCCACGCCGATACAGAATATTTTGATGCCCGTCTCCGCGGCCCGTTTTGCGGCTTCAAGGGGGTTGCCGCCCGTCGTGTCTTCTCCGTCCGTAATGATGAGAATCGCCTTGTCGGAAGGATCGTTCCGGTTAAAGGCCGACGCGGCGGTATCTATCGCGGCGGAAAGGTCGGTTCCGCCCACGGGCAGAAAATCTGGGGAAAGCGCGTCGAGAAAAATCCCAAATCCGCTGTAGTCCTGGGTCAGCGGGCACTGGATAAAAGCGGTCCCGGAAAACGCCACCAGACCGACCCGGTCGCCCGTGAGCATGTTCAACAGGTCGATGATTTCACGTTTTGCCCGCACCAGCCGGTTCGGCGTCAAGTCCTCGGTCAGCATGCTTCTGGAACAATCCAGGGCCACGACGATATCGACTCCTTTTTCCTCGACCGCTTCCCACCGGTAACCGTACCGGGGACCGGCCAGGGCCACCAGCATGAAAACCAGCGAAACCGACAGAAGACCGGCCTTGGCGTACCGCCGGCCGGCCGGGGCCTGCCCGGCAAGCCGATCATACCCCTGGCCCTCGGCATAGCCTTTCAGTATGCGTTTCCGCCGGCCGCCGCCCCACAGGGCCAGCAGAAAAAGGAACGCCGCCGACCAGACAAACAGCAGCATATAGGGATGTTCGAATGTCATGGTATTTCCAGGTATCTTGTGTTCTCGGCCGTCATCCGCAGGGCCAGCAGAATGATGGCCAGCGCCACCAGGTAATAATAAAGATCGGTGTAGTTGGTGTAATGCCTGACCTTGACGGCTGTTTTTTCCATCCGGTCAATGGTCGCGTAGATGCGTTTCAGGGCATCGGTATCCTCCGCCTTGAAATATAGCCCGCCGGTTTTCGCGGCGATCATCCGAAGGGCAGCTTCATCAATGGAAACTTTTTGATACACGTACCGTTTACCGAACAGCGGGTCTTCCACCAGGAACGGCACCTCGCCGTTGGAACCGATGCCGATCGCATATATTCTGACCTTTTTCTCAACGGCTATGTCGGTCGCCTCCTCCGGCGACAGCTCCCCGGTGTTGCTTTCCCCGTCGGTCAGAAGAATGATAACGTTGGATTTGCTTTTGACGTCGACCAGGCGTTTCAATGAAATGCCGATGGCGTCACCCATGGCGGTGTTACCACCGGCGGCGCCGATTTTCAGGTGGTCCAGGATATAGGTGATGGTGTTGTAGTCGCGGGTCAGCGGCACCTGGGTAAAGGCGTTGGTGCCGAATACCACCATGCCGATCCGGTCACCGTCCCGTTTGGATATAAAATCGGCCACCACCGATTTGGCGGCGTCCAGGCGATTGACGACCTGCCCGTCTTTTTTGAAATCCAGCGCTCGCATGCTTTCCGATGTATCGATGGCCAGAATGATATTGATTCCCTCGGTCAGGGATTCAAATTTTTCAGTTCCCCACTGGGGCCGTGCCAGGGCGGTCACGAGCAGGACAAAGACGCCGTACGCGCAGAAAACCGGGAACCACCGGGTTCTCACCCAGAAGGAACGGGGCAGGCGGGCGGCTGTTTCCGTGTCTGAAACACCCATGGCCGGCCCGGCGGCTTTTTTCCTGTTTCTCAACAGTAGCGCCGGGATCAGGACCAGCAGGACAAATGCCCATGGATTCGCGAAACGAAACACCTCAGCCCTCCGACACGGAAGTGGTTTTCACCAGTTGGCGGACAAAATCCAGATAGTGCTTCATCCGGTCCTTCTCGCAGGCGGCCCTGGCAAACTTGACCGCGTCTGAAAAGATCATAAACTCTTTTATCCCGGTGGCGGCGTCCCGGCCCATGTCCAGCCGCCGGATTTCCGGAAGGATCTCTTCGGTGGTCATCTCCGGCGCGTCGATC
>JBMORB010000137.1:0-3028 GCA_049320925.1 Thermodesulfobacteriota bacterium
CGCGCAGGTCCGCGGTGTGGTCCAGGTACCGGTAGACCGGGGTTTTTGCGGGGCCTCTGGGTGATGATGGTTTTGTCAATGAATCATACCAATTTTAATACTGGATCCCGGCTCACGTTCCGCTTCGCTCCACTGGCCGGGATGACGAGTTGTGAGACAGGCTATGCAACCTTCCCCTGCATATGTATCGAATCTCTTTAAGCATTGTTATCCACAATCAACTTTTAAAAGGGGTTTTGTGTTTACAGCCATTTGAATTTACAGATTTCAAAAATAAAACCAGGAACAAGGTCCCCCAAGTGAAAGGGTTTTAAAATTCAGCATGGGCGTCAATGACCGTTTTCGCCCTTTGCGGCGCAGCCGAGCGCAAGCGGTTTTTTCGGGATAAAGCGGGCAGGCTGTTTGAGCCCGCCGCAGGCGGGCGAGTTCCTGCCCGCGCCGAAAAAAGCGGTTGCGCGAGGGACGCCGCAGGCCAAGCCGCAGGGCGCGGTTCTTTTGGTACTTTTCTTGCCGCCAAGAAAAGTACACTGATAAAGGAAAGAGAAAAAATATTTTTTAAAAACCCGCCGTACATTCAATTCGATTTCGCTACCGATCCCGATTTCGATTTGGACAAACAAATCAAAAAATGTGCCGCCATGGTTAAAACCGTTTTTGGACAACAGTGCTCTTTGAGCATCAATTCAAATCATAGACCTTGCCGGTGTTATGCGTCCCATATCCGCCCAGAGCCTTGACCCGGTCGGCAAAGGCCGGGCTGGAAATGACCTTGAGCAGGGTCTGGATGCCGGGCAGGTCAAAGAACCGGGCCGGTATGATCAGGTCGTACTCCTCGGAGACCACGGGAATAAAATCCAGGCCCAATGCCCGGGCCGCGGCCAGAATGCCCAGGCCGGTGTCGGCCACGCCGCTGGCCACGGCAATGGCCACGGACATGTGGGTGTATTCGTCGTTGGCGTAGCCGTTGATGGCCGCGGGGTCAATGCCCAGCTCCCGGAGCTTAAAGTCCAGCAGAATCCGGGTGCCGGCACCGGCCTGGCGGTTGATGAAGGTCACGCCTGTTCTGGCAATGTCGGCGATGCCGGCGATTTTCTTGGGGTTGCCCGGCACCACCATCAGGCCCTGCTCCCGGGAAACCAGCTTGACCAGTTTGACGGGCATGCCGGCCAGGTGCTTTTTGATGTAAGAGACATTGTACTCCCCTGTGTTCTCATCCAGCAGGTGGCTTCCGGCCAGGTGGCACCGGCCCCTGGCAAGGGCCAGAAGCCCGGCCATGCTGCCCACGTGGGTGGAGGCCAGCTTGATGCCAGAGCCTTCGGCGGCGATCATGTCCGCGATCACATCCAGGGTGTTGTCGTGGCTTCCCACCGCCACCACGGTCTGCTCGATGTCGGACAGGGGCCGAAGCAGTTCGGCGGTGACGGGCTGGGCCTCGGCCAGGCCTTCGGTGGGGGCCGGGATTCTCACAAACGCGTCGGCGTCGGCCAGGGAAGTGACCGACCCCGCGCCCCGGGGCAGCTGCGTGGCAATGATGGTGTCGTCCACCTTGCCCAGCTTGACCCGCAGAAACTCCTCCACCCCCAGCCTGGAGGCGGTCTTTTTGGCCAGTATGGCGGGAATGGTCGGCCGCGGCAGGGCGGGCAGGTTCTGCAGGCGGCACAGGAAAGGCCGGACCAGCTCTTCAAAGCAGACCACGGCGGACACGGGGTAGCCCGGCATGCCGAACACGGGCACCGACCTGATGGACCCGATAATCAGGGGCTTGCCCGGCATGATGGTAACGCCGTGCACAAATATCTCGCCCAGTCGCTCGATGACGACCTGGGAATAGTCCCTGGCGCCGGCCGACGACCCGCCGATCAGCAGCACCGCATGGTAAAGTCCCGAATCGACGGCCTTTGTCACGGCCTGCTGAATTTTCTCGGGTTCGTCGGGCACAATGGCGTGGCGCTCCGGATCGGCGGAACAGCCCTGAACCAGCGCGCTCAGCATGTAGGAGTTGGACTCCAGGATCCGGCCCGGCGCAAGGCCAGCCGGGTCATCGCCGGGCTTCCATTCCACCAGCTCGCTGCCGGTGGGCAGAATCAGGACGCGGGGTTTTTTGCGCACCGGCACCGACAGCACGCCGGCGGACAACAGGGCGCCCACGCAGTAAGGCGTGACCACGTGGTTGGTGGGAAACAGCAGTTCCGTGGCCACGATGTCTTCGCCCGCCTTTCGCACATACTGCCAGGGAAAGGCCGGAGCCATGATTTCCACCTTGTCATGGTCGATCACGTGAACATCTTCGATCATGATCACGGCATTGGTACCGGCGGGCAGCAGGTTGCCGGTATTGACAAAAAAGGCTTCCCGGTCCACGGCCAGGGTTTTGGGGCCGGATTCCCCCGCGCCGAAGGTCTGCTCGGCCTTTACCGCGATGCCGTCCATGGCCGATATGTGATGGGCCGGGGACGAGCGCCGGGCCGGCACGCCGGCGGCCAGGACCCGGCCCACGGCCTCCGGCACGGGAACGGTTTCAACGCCCGTGTCCAGACGGTTTGCGAACTGTTCAAACAAAATGGTTCTGGCTTCTGTAAGGCTTTTTTTCTTTAAGTAAATATTCGTCGAATAATCCGCCATGATTCCCCTGTCATACTTATTATAAAAACTGCAATATGTTTAACCACCCGTTCGCTTCGCTCACTCGAGACACAGAGGGTAAAAGACAACCTCTGTTTTCCGGGAGATACCGAAAAACAGAGGGTCGTTTTCTTTTCCGGCATCTCCCGGAAAAAAACTTTTTTTCTCTGTGTTCTGTGTGCCTCTGTGGTTCATCCTTTCAACGGGGTTCTTTATGTACGTCTTGATAACGGCCACAACAAGGCCGCCGACATGCTTATCCCATGAGATTACCGCGTCACTGTCGCTCCCCGCAATGACGGAGAAAACACCTTGCTCCTCGTCCGTTTCGATCCCGATCCCGATTTCGATTTGGATGGGGCGGGGATAACCTCTCAAAACAGCACCACGCCCACCGGTTCACCCG
>JBMORB010000138.1:0-3025 GCA_049320925.1 Thermodesulfobacteriota bacterium
CCGGTTTTTCGCCAATCCGGTCCGCTTCTTTCTCACCCGGCGCCTGGACCTGCGCGTCGCGGACACCGAAACCCGGCAGGAAGACAGCGAACCGTTTGACGTGGCCGGGCTGGAGCGGCACCGGATTTCACAGCAAATCGTGGAGCGGCTGGTGTCGGGCCGGGACGCGGCCTGTCTGTATGAGGCGTTTCGCGCCGGCGGTCTGCTTCCCCACGGACAGCCGGGAAAGCGGCTTTTTGAGACCCTGCATATCGGAGCTTCGGAATTCGCGGCACGGGTCAGGGCCGTGCCGGAAAAAGACTTTCTGGGCCGGGCCGAGGTGCGGCTGGAAATCGGAAATTTTGTCCTTGGCGGCGTTCTGGAAGGCGTCGGGGAAAACGGATGGTTCCGGTACCGGTATGCCGCGGCCAGGCCCAAAGACTGGCTTTCCAACTGGATTTGCCATCTTGCCTGGTGCATGGCCGGAGGCCGCGGAACGGGCCGGTTTGCCGCCAGCAACGGATGGTGGGCATTCGAACCGGTGGAGAATCCGGAACCGGCGCTGGCGGCCCTGCTCGATATTTACCGTCAGGGGCTTTCCCGGCCCGTCCATTTTTTCCCGAAAAGCGGTTTTGCCTACGGGGAAGAGATGAGAAGATCAAAAAGCGGATCAAAGGCCCTTGCCCGGGCAATGCAGGTATGGAAGGGGAATGACTATAACCGGGGGGAGAAGGAGGATCCGTATTACGCGCTGTGGTTCGGCGAGGAAATTCCCTTGAACGACGAATTTGAAGACTTTTCCGGGGCGGTGATGATGCCGCTTCTTGAGGGCAGGCGGAGCGATGAAACACCCCGACCGGTTTGACATTCTCCACTCCGATCTTTCCAGCGGCCTCACCACGCTCGTGGAGGCCAGCGCCGGCACCGGCAAGACCTATGCCATTGTGGGCCTTTTCCTCCGGCTGATCGCCGAGACCGAAGCCGGCGTGGAAAACATTCTGGTGGTCACCTACACCGATGCCGCCACTCAGGAGCTCAAGGGAAAGGTCCGGAACGCCCTTCGCCGGGCCGTTACCGCTTTTCGTGACCGGACCCCCACCGGTGATGGCGTGATCGACGGTCTCGTCACCGGTCTTGAAGCTATCCGGGATTTAGCGGCCCGGCGGCTGCTGCGGGCGCTTGTCTCCTTTGACCAGGCCGCCATTTTCACCATTCACGGCTTCTGCCACCGCATGCTGGCTGAGTTTGCCTTTGAAAGCGGCGCCCTGTTCGACGCCGAACTGGTAACCAGCCAGGAGGAGATCAAACAGCAGGTCGCCCGGGACTTCTGGCGCCGGAATTTTGCCGGAGCGTCTTCCTTGTTTGTGGATTATGCGGTGGAAAAAAAGAAGCTCTCTCCGGATCGGCTGGCCGGTCTGCTGGATCGGTGGATGGTCTTCCCCGATCTTTACGTGGTGCCCGACACTGATGAGACAGTGGATACGGCCGAAGCGGAAAAGGCCTTTGCCGACTCCCTGGCCCGGGTGGCGTCGGAATGGCAGGCCCATAAGCGGGAGGTTCAGGCTATTTTGCAAAACAGCCCCGGCCTGCATAGGAACAAGTACCGGTTTGACTCACTGCCCGGCTGGTTTGAACAGATGGATGCGTATACCGGTACGCAGGAAAGCGTTCCGGCCATGTTTGAGAAGTTTGAAAAGTTTACTTCCAGCGGCATTCAACGCGGCAAAACAAAAGGCGGGAAGGTCGAGCACCATCCTTTTTTTGACACCTGCCAGCGTCACATGGAGATCGAGTCGTTGCTGACCGTTCTTTTTGACCGGCGCCTGGCCGTTGAAAAGAGCCGGTTTTTAAAGTACGCCCGGAAGGAAATGACCGCACGCAAAGAATTTTTGAACATCCATTATTTTGACGACCTGCTGCTGAATCTGGACCGGGCCCTGACCGCGGAAACCGGTCCCGGACTGGTGTCAAAGGCCAGGGCCCGCTACCGGGCCGTGCTTATAGACGAGTTTCAGGACACCGATACTCTTCAGTACCGGATTTTTTCAAAGCTGTTTCAGGGGGCCTCGGCCCTTTTTTTCATCGGTGACCCCAAACAGGCGATTTACGGATTCCGTGGGGCCGATGTGTTTGCCTATCTGGAGGCAGTGCCCGGCGCCAAGACCGCTTATACCCTTGGAGAGAACTGGCGTTCCGACACCGGCGTCATTTCCGGCGTGAACACTTTGTTCCAGTCCGTTGAAAAACCTTTCGTGCTCGACCGGATCGATTTTCATCCGGTGATGCCGGCCGCCGATTCTCAGGTGCCCCGACTGACCCTTCGGGGCACGGAAACTTCCTGCCTGGAGCTTCGTGTGTTTGAAGGAACCGCTTTCCCCCATGTTTCAACCGTTGATGCGTGGGCCGACCTGGCGGCCCGGCACACCGCGCTTCAGGTGGCCCGGCTGGTCGTCATGGGCCGGAAAGGCGAAGCCCTGCTGGGAGACCGGCCCCTGGCGGAGGCCGACATGGCGGTCCTGGTGCGCAAAAACGCAGAAGCCCTGATGGTGCAGCGGCATCTGGCCCGGCTCCATGTGAACAGCACGATTTTAAAGACCGGCGACCTGTTCGGCTCCCGGGAGGCCTTTGAGATGCAGGTGGTGCTTTCCGCCGTGGCCCAGGCCCATGACGCCGGGCTGGTCCGGGCGGCGTGCGCCACTTCGATAATGAGCCGGCGGCAGGCCCTGACGGCTGAAAAAGGCGGCATGGACGACATCGGGGAGCGCTTTCTTGCCTACCGGGAAACCTGGCGGCGCCATGGGTTCATGAAGATGATTCAGCGGTTTTTCAGCCGGGAAAAGGTGCCGGCCCGGCTGATGGCCTTTGACGGCGGCGAGCGGCGCTGCACCAACCTGTTTCATCTGGCCGAACTGCTGCACCGCACCGAACTGGAACAGCATTACGGGCCGGACCGCCTGGTCCGCTGGCTCATGCTTCAGCGTACCGCCCCGCCGGACGGAAACGAGGAGCACCAGCTGCGGCTTGAAAGCGACGACAGCGCGGTCAA
>JBMORB010000139.1:0-3024 GCA_049320925.1 Thermodesulfobacteriota bacterium
GTATGGGCCAGGTCTTCCCGTTTCAGGTAGATGGCGGCCCCGCCCAGGTGGGCGGTGAGGCGTTTGGCAAAAAACAGCGGCGTGGGCCGGCCCACGTAATCGGCCAGCAATTCCCTTAACTCTTTTTGAAATGCCGGGTCCGGCATGATCTGGCGCCGTTTTTCGTCCAGTTCCAGGACCGCCGGCATAAGGGTTTCGGCAATATACATGCCGCCATACCGGCCGAAATGGCCGGCCGCGTCCGGGTATCCAGTGATGGGCGGGAAGGTGTGGTTTCGCGATGTCATTAAAATATTCTCCTTAAGATTCTGTCGGGTGTATGTTGAGAAAACAACTGGCGCACGGTGGTGATAAAGGCCGCCACTTTTTTCATGTCTTTTATGCCGGGCGATGCCTCCACGCCGGAACTCACGTCCGCGGCATCGGGCATGGCCGCCAACACCGCATCGGAGACGTTGCCGGGCGACAGGCCGCCGGCCAGCACCAGAGGTCCGTGCCGGGCCACCGGCCTCGCGCCGGACCAGTTCCAGGTTTCGGCGTTGCCGCCGGGAAGAACGCCGGAGCCGCATTCGGCCAGCAGGGCCGAGGCCGCGGAATAAAGCGGCGCCGTGTCCAGGCCCGGCGTTTTGGAACCGAACAGGGCCTTGATCACGATCAATCCCTGGCGGCGCAGCCGGGTCACCAGCTCCGGCGATTCGGCCCCGTGGAGCTGTACGCAGCTCAAACCGCAGAAACCCACTCTCTCCATGATGGTTTCATAAGAGGCGTTGACAAACACGCCCACGGTCTGAACTTTCCCGGCCACGGCCGCGCAGATATCCCTGGCCTGTTCGTCGGTCAGATGGCGCGGACTTTTTTCAAAAAAAACGCATCCGATGGCATCCGCGCCCAGGTCCGCGCACTGCGCGGCCTGCTCCGGCGAAGTAATGCCGCAGATTTTAATCTGGGGTATGTTGAGTTTTGTTTCCATCTCATCCCAATTTTTGTTCTTACTCTTACTCGTGATCGTGCTCTTACTCGTTTTTCCCAGCTGTTTCGATCAAGAGTAAGAGTACGAGCAAGAGCACGATGTTTCGCTTACGCTGTTAAAAGTTGTTTCAAAAAATCCACGGTATCCTTTGCCCGGACAAGGCTTTCGCCGATCAAAAAGTTGTGGATACCCGCCGCTTTTGTCCGCTCTATATCTTCCCGCGTGCTGATGCCGCTGGCCGCCACCGGTACCTGGTCCGGTTGAAAACCCGAAACCAGCCGGGTGGCCACGGCGATGTCGGTTTTAAAGGTTTTCAAGTCCCTGTTGTTTATGCCGATCAGTTTTGCGCCGGCATTCGTGGCGGTCTCAAGATCGTTTTCATCATGAATTTCCACCAGCGTATCCAGGCCCTGTTCCCCGCACAGGCCGATAAGGTCGGACAATATGGCTCCGGTCAGAATTCTTACGATCAGGAGCACGGCATCGGCCCCGGCTGCCGCTGACTCGTAAACCTGGTAGTCGCTGATGATAAACTCCTTTCGAAGCGCCGGCAGGGAACAGGCGTTGCGGGCCCGTTTTAAGTCGGTCAGCGATCCCGCAAAATAGGGCGCGTCGGTGAGCACCGAAATGGCCACGGCGCCGCCGGATTCGTATTTTGCGGCAGCATCGGCTGGGTCCAGGTCGGCCCGAATAATCCCCCTGGAAGGCGAGGCCCGTTTGATCTCCGCTATAATACCTGTACCGCGCTGCTCATGGGCCTGCCGCAGATTTTCGGCAAAAGGCCTTTTCAGGTCCCGGTCCGCGGCCATGGCTTTTAATTCAGCTTCCGGCACCCGAAGTTTTGCGGCCTCAATCTCTTCTAATTTTGTCCGTACAATCTGTTGCAGTATATCGGCCATCGTGTTGATCCTGATATTTCGCGAGTTGATTCTGTCATATTTACCGGCGATGCAATCGTAAAACGTCGGAAATGAGACGGCAAAGTAAAAAGTTCAAGTTCAAGGCGTCGCAAATCCCGAGGAATGAGGCGTACTTGTTGTACGCCGCAGTGACGAGGGATGCAGCGCAACACAGAAATTGGGCTTTTTACAAAGCCGTCAACCATTAGCGCTGGTAAATTCAATCAACCGGTCCAGTTTTTCCACTGCCTTGCCGCTGTCGATGATCTGGCCGGCCAGGGCCACGCCTCCTGCCAGGTTTTCAGCCTTGCCCGCCGCCACCAGGGCCGCCCCGGCATTGATGGTCACCACGTTTCTTTTGGCGCCCTTTTCTTTACCATTTAAAATTTCCCGGGTGATCCGGGCGTTCTCCGTGGGCGTGCCGCCGGCCATGTCTTCGGGCCGGGCCCGGTCTTCAAAAAAGTGTTCCGGGGAAATGTCGTAGGTGTGCACGCGGCCGTCCCGCAGCTCCGAAATTCGGGTGGGGGCGCATACCGATATTTCATCCAGTCCGTCGTGGCCATGAACCACAAAGGCCCGTCTGGCTCCCAGCATGTTGAGGGCGTCGGCGAACATTTCGGTGAGTTTTGGGGAAAATACCCCCAGGATCTGGCAATTGGCCGCCGCCGGGTTGGTCAGGGGCCCCAGCATGTTGAAAATGGTGCGCACAGCCAGTTCTTTTCTGGGGCCGATGGCGTATTTCATGGCGCCGTGAAACAGCGGGGCAAACAGAAAACCGATGCCGATTTCGTTGACCGCCTCTTCGGCCACCTCGGGCGCGGTGTTGAGCTTTACGCCCAGGGCCTCCAGCACGTCGGCGCTGCCGCACTTGCTGGAAACCGACCGGTTGCCGTGCTTGGCAACGGTGACCCCGGACCCGGCCACCACAAAGGCGGCCGTGGTGGAGATGTTGAAGGTATGGGCCCCGTCTCCGCCGGTGCCGCAGGTGTCCACCACCACGGGCGCCGCCGCCTGGATGCGGGTGGCTTCCCGGCGCATGGCCTCGGCCGCGCCGGCCAGTTCCTCAAAGGTCTCTCCCTTGGTGGCCAGGGCCGCCATGAATGCCCCGATCTGGGCGTCGGTGAGTTTTCCGGAAAAAATATCGGAAAAAAGACT
>JBMORB010000140.1:0-22545 GCA_049320925.1 Thermodesulfobacteriota bacterium
CGGCGTGGCCTATACGGCCGACGCCGGGGATCCGGCCGCCGCGACCATGACCATCAGCGCGGTGCCGGGGCTGGCCGACCGCATGGTCAAAGGTGAGGTCCCGGCCGACACCTTCCTGGTTTCCAGACGGCCGCCGCGGCGGATTGTTCAGGCATTTCCGGCAAGTCACGGCTCCGGCGGCGGGGCATCGTCTGAATATCTGCCCGAGGCCCGGGTCATCAGGATCGCTGATCTTGTCTGCCAGGCCGCGGAAAAGTTCGGCCATGAGCTGGACATTGAATGGGCCATGGACAAAGGCGGTGTCGTATGGCTGCTTCAGGCCCGCCGTCTTGCCGTGGCCGGTCCGGATGCGCCGGCGGTCCCGGTGCGAAAGGACGACCCGCCCCTGCTGGAGGGCGGCATCACCATTTTTCCCGGCCGGGCCGAGGGGCCGCTGATGTTTCTGGAGGCCGACGCGCCGCTGTCCGGCGTGCCGGAAGGGACCGTGGTGCTGGTGGAACAGCCCCGGCCTGAGCTGGCATCGATCCTGCCGAAAATCGCCGCGCTTCTGGTTATGGAAGGCAACCCGGTGGGCCATCTGGCCACCCTGGTCCGCGAGTTTTCCGTTCCCTGCATCTTCCGGGTCGGCCATCACGCGTCGGCCCTGGCCGCCAGAAACGTGGTCAGCGTGAACGCCACCCGGCGGCGGGTGTATGACGGCAGCCGGTGGCCCGGTATCCGGGAACGGGTGATGGCCCGCATCGGGGCTGGCGGCCGCCGGCCCCGGCAGGCCGGTCCCCTGTATGACCTGGTGCTGGGATTAAATCTTCTGGATCCGGATGCCGCTTCTTTTAAGGCAAAGTCTTGCCGGTCGGTGCATGACACGCTGCGCTTTATGCATGAAATGTCGGTCCAGGCCATGTTCGGTTTCGGCGACCGCCAGCGCCGGGGTCCTCATGGAAAAAGCCGGAAGCTGACCGCCGGCCTTCCGATCCATTTCCAGTTGATCGACCTGGACCGCTGTATACCGGAAGAACTTAAAAAGGTCACGCCCAATAATGTGGACAGTATTCCCTTTCAGGCCCTGTGGCGGGGAATGTCGGATTCACGGCTGGTCTGGTCCGAGCGGTGGGAAAGGGCCATGCGGGGCATGCCGTCCGATTTTAAAGAGGCGGTGCTGGGCGGCAACAAGGGCCCCCGGCGGCCGTCGGACAGAAACTACGCCATCGTGGCCGGGGACTATATCAATCTCAACGCCCGGTTTGCCTACCATTATGCCATGATTGACGCCATGGTGGGGCCGGGCGCGGACCACAACCATGTCCACTTCCGGTTCCGGGGGGGCGGCGGCCGGGACGAAAACCGTCAGCGGCGGGCCCGATTCCTGGAACGGGTGCTGCGGGAAATGGGGTTCGGCGTGGACCGCAGCGGCGACCTGGTGACGGCCTGGCTGCGGCGCTACCCGCGGAAAGATTCGGAAGAGGCCCTCGTGCGGCTGGGCCGGCTGAGCGTCTGCGCCCGGCAGCTGGACGCCATCCTTCAGACCGATGAAGCCATCGGGCGTTATGCCGACTATTTCATGGCCGAACAGTTTGGCATGTTTGCCTGATTTACCGGCGGCCCGGCCGGCGAAAAAAAACGGGACGGCGGTCCGGTTCGGGTATACAATAAACCCGCGGGCAGACGTGAACAGCCGGGATAAAAGGCGAAGGGGGACCGGAACATGGAAGCGCAGCAGGGAGCGGTATCCGACGTCCTGACTCACGATTACAGCAATGAGCCGGAGAATATTCTTCTTCACCGGCGGCCATCGGTCAGCATCCGGCTGAAGGTGGCCATTTCCTTTTCTCTCTTTTTCATCCTGTCGCTCACGGTGACCGGCTGGTCCTACTGGGTTCTCACCCGGCTGGAGCACAAGATCGCCTTTCTGGAGGTCGCGGACAGCTATCTGGTTGAAATTCAGCAGGCCCGGCGTTTCGAGAAAAACTATCTGCTTTACGGTACCAGCCTGGAAGAGGCACTGGAACACCTGAAAGTGGCGGATGCCATTCTGGCCGGTAACACCGCCACCATCGCAAAGATTCTGGGCAGGGAACATTTCGCCACCATGTCCGGCCTGATGGCAAAGTATCGCGAGCAGCTGGTGCGGCTGGGCCAGGCCGGCGATGCCGACGCAAAGGAGAGAATCGTTCCCGATCTGCGCGAGTTTGGCGGCCAGGTGGTGGCCTTTGCCGAAGAGTTTGTCGAAAAGGAGCAGAAGTCGGTTCACCGCATGTTCCTGCTGGCCAAGCGGGTGCCCCTTTACTTCATGTCCGTCGTGTTCGTCCTGATGGTGTTTGTCACGGTTTTTCTCACCCGGCAGCTGGTGCTGACCTTAAACCGGTTCATGGACTATACCCGGCGGATCGGGGAGGGGGACTTTTCCCCCATTACGCCGGCCCGCAAATACAAGGACGAGTTTACCAAGCTGGCCGAGGCCTTCAATCACATGATCCGGGAACTGGACCACAAGCACCGGGTGCTGCTGGAGTCTCACAAGCTCCGGGCCATCGGCACCCTGGTGGCGGGCGTGGCCCACGAGCTTAACAATCCGCTCAACAACACCCTGCTCACGGCCTCCATGCTCACCGAGGATTTTTCCACCCTGTCGGACCAGGAAAAGCTCGACATGATCGGCGACGTGATCAGCGAAACCGAGCGGGCCCGGCGCGTGGTGAAAAACCTTCTGGATTTTGCCAGGGAAGGGGAGACCCAGCTGGCGCCGCTGGAAATGGACCGCATTGTCGAGGATTCGGCCCGGCTGGTGGCCAACCAGGTCAAGCTGGCCAAGGTGGACCTGAAGGTGACCTGCGAGCCTAATCTGCCGAGAATTCACGGGGACGAGCAGAAACTCAAGCAGGTGTTCGTGAACCTGATTCTCAACGCCGTGGATGTGCTGCCGCCGGGCGGACAGATTCGTGTGCATGCAGGAAAAGACAAAACGCCCGGCTATGTCCTGGTGACAGTGAGCGATAACGGTCCGGGCATTCCCGAACACATTCAGGGCCGCATCTTCGAGCCTTTTTTCACCACCAAGGGCCAGGGAAAAGGCACCGGCCTGGGCCTGTCGGTTTCCAGGGGGATCATCAAGAAGCTGGGCGGATATATCCACCTGACCAGCAGCCCGGGCCAGGGCACCACGTTTACCATTTCCCTGCCCACCACCGAGTCCCCGTCGGAGATCATGTCAAAATAGCGAGTGGTGAAGGCATCATGGGCGCTCTTCTTTTGGCCCCTTTCCTGGCGGCAAGAAAAGGACGCGGATAAAGAAAAGAGAGAGAATGATTTTTTAAAAACCCACCGTACATTCAATTCGATTTCGATACCGGTCCCGATAGCGATTTCGATTTGGACAAACAAATCAAAAAATGTGCCGCCATGGTTAAAATCGTTTTTGGACAATAATGGCGTTCGATATTCAATATTCCGCAGTATAAGGCTCGCGTTAACATCTGTTCTCCCTCCTCCACGCCGACTTCAGCGCATCCATGTTTTTCATCAACAGGTGCATGTAGACGATTTCCAGGTCGATCATCTCTTTGTCTTTCTTGCGCAGCCACTCGGCCAGCCAGGCAAAGCGCAGGGCCAGCACGAACTCGGCAAACAGGCCCCAGCTTCGGGGGCTGATGGACGAATCGCGCCGCATGGCATCCAGAAAGGAGAGCACCATGCCGCCGGTCAGGCCGGAAGGGTGCTCCATGCCCACGCACCCCACCAGGTTGGCGGCGTCGTAGATGTCGGGCTTGAAACCGCAGAACTCCCAGTCGATCACAGCCGCAACGGTGTCGTTTTGCCAGATAATGTTCAAGGGATGATAATCACCGTGACAGAAGGCCGAAGGCAGACTGTCGTGAAGGTCCAGGAAGAAATTTTTGAGAAAATCAAGAACCGACACGATCCGTTTGCCCACGTCCGGATCGTGCCGGGCCATATCCTGTTCCATTCTGAGGATATAACCCTTCAGGGAGAAGGTGGGCCAGGCCGGGTCAGGGAGAATCGTTTTCGCATGCCGCGAGAGGTCGCACAAAAAGCGGGCCAGGGAATCGCCTTTAGACCCGTCCTGAATGTAGGCGGGCCGGTTTAAGGGCGTGCCGGGAATAAAAGGCGAGATCAGCCACCATGCCCCTTCACACAGGGCCGGGGATTGGCCGGCCGGGGTTTTGAGATAAGGCGCGATCTGTTGGAGGCCGCCGGCGTAAAGCTGATCCAGCACGCGGCAGATAAAATGTTTTCTTTCCCGTTGGGACGGGGCGATCTGTTCCAGCACGAACAGCCGGCCGGCCCCATCCTCAAAAGCCGCGCGGCAAAGACACCGCTCCGGGCTTCCCTGAAGATAAAGGTCGCTGCAAAGAACGTTAAAACCAAGGCCCCAATGCCGGGCCACGGTCCTGGCCGTTTCAATGGGAATCATGAAAGATTGCAGCAGGACTGAAGCACTTCGTCGGCGTGTCCGTCGACACGGACCTTTTCCCACACCCGGGCGATTTTGCCTTTCGGGTCGATCAGAAAGGTGGTGCGCACCACGCCCATGTATTCTTTCCCCGCCATCTTTTTTTTCTGCCAGACGCCGTACAGATTGCAGACCTGTTTGTCCGGGTCGCTGAGCAGTTCCATGGTCAGGCTGTGCTTTTCAATGAATCTGGCGTGGGATGCTTCCGAATCCGGGCTGATGCCGATGACCACGGCTTTCCGCTTTTTGAAACGGGCCATCAGGGCCGAGAATTCAACCGCTTCCCGGGTGCAGCCGCCGGTGTTGTCCTTGGGGTAAAAATAGAGCACCACCCACCGGCCCGCGAAATCGGACAGGCTGAGGGGTTTGGATTTTGCATTGTTCAGTGTGAAGAGGGGAGCGGTCTCTCCCTGCGCGGGCATGCGTGACATGGGTTACTCCTTTTTCGCTATCAGGCTGGCCCATCCGTGGTGGTGGGGCTTGCCGTGGGATGTGTCTTTTTCGATTCCTTCATAATAGTCTAGAAGGGTCAGTCCGGGAAAACAGGATTTCAGCTCGCCGGGTTCAAAGTAATAGGCCATGCCAAAGGCGGTGTCGCTGACCCCTTCGGCGTCCGGTGAACCGGCGGCATATCCGGGGTCTTCGGTGGTAAACACATTCACGTAAAGCAGCCCCCCGGGCTTTAATGCGGAGACCATGCCGGCCATGGCCCGGTTCCGGGGGTCTGTTTCCAGGTGGTCCAGAATCGTGGCCGCCACCACCACGTCAAAGGCGGCCCGGGGAAACGCGTAGTCCGCAAGGTCGCAAAGCTGCGCGACCACCGGCAGCCGCTCCTGGTCGGCGAGGATTTTCAGTTTGTCCAGTCCGGCCGAGGAAAAGTCCACAGCCGTGACCGCGCAGCCCCGCCGGGCCATAAAGATGGAGTAACGGCCTTCACCGGCGCCCAGGTCAAGGGCGCGGCGGCCGGTCAGGTCCATGTTCCCAAAGAAGCGCTCAAACTCGGGCCGGACTTCCCATCCGTAATACATTTCTGCCGCCCGGTAGGCCCGGTCAAAACATTTCGCCTTGGCGCTGGAGGGGGAAGAAAAGCTCATAACTGTTTCAGAAAGTTTGTGCTCCGGTAAGAGGTGGATCTCATCGCGTATGAAGGCAGTTTGGCATCTTGCGTGTCATAAGTCAATGATCCGTTCGACCCGTCCGGCCCACGGCAGTTGCAAAAAAACGGAAAACATGGGACAAACAGCACAACATCATGCCGCACCTTTTCAATTGTTTTGCAATACGATAAGAAAATGGACCCTTTCCCTTCCTCCCCGCGGGCAAAACCCCCGGTCCCGGAGTTTCTGCAGGGCGCTGGCGGCCCGGGCCCTCGCCGCCAGCGTTCCCTGCTGGTCCGGTACGGTCTGCTTCTGATGCTGGCGGCCGGCTGGCTGGTGGTCATGGCTGAACCTGTCCGCCTCATGGCGTTGTATCTTTCCCCGCCCCGGGTTTTCCTGAAGGACTTCATGCAGGAGTGGCTGATGGCCAGGGCCGTGATGAACGGGACAAATCCCTACCTTCCGCTGGCCCAACTGGCCGGGACCTTTTTTGCCCCTCCGCCGGACCTGATCGGGCTGGGTTTGCCGTCTCCCCACCCGCCGCCGGTGGTGCTGCTGGCGTGGCCCTTTGGCCTGCTGGATTACCCGGCGGCGGCCCTGGCCTGGTTCATGCTTGAACTGGCCTGTATCGGCGCCTCTGTTTACCTGCTGCTGAAATGGTGGCAGGGCGGGCGGCCTTCATGGGGCCGTACGCTGGGGATCACGCTGCTGGTACTGGGTCTGGCCCCTTTCTGGGAGGGGCTTCTTTACGGTCAGCTTTCCGCTCTGCTGCTTCTCCTGCTGATTTGCGTGTGGCGTTCGCAAACCCAGGTTGTGGCCGGATGTTTTCTGGGTGCCGCCCTTTCCCTGAAACTGATGGGGGCCCCCATCTTTCTGTTTTTTCTGATTCAAAAAAAGTGGCGTGCCGCCAGTGTCGCTCTCAGCGTTTTTGTCCTGGCCCATATCGCGGCGGCCCTGGTAATGGGATTTGGGCCCGTCGGCCATTATTACGGGTCGGTTGCCGGCGCCATGGCATCGGTTTACCGGCTGGTGGAATGGAATTTTTCCGTGTGGACCCTGGGATGGCGGCTGTTTGCCGGCGTGCGGGGACCTTTTGAGCAGAGCACGGCCATTTTGCCCCTGTTCCAGCAACCCGGCGCGGCCCTGTATGCCTCTGTTTCTCTGCTGCTGGCGGTTCTGGGCACCGGCCTGTTTCTGGCCTTAAAAGCGAAGGACCGGGAGAGCGCCTATGCCGTGCTGTTCTGCGTGACCCCTGTGGCGGGTCCGATAGCGTGGATTCACTACCTGGTGCTGCTGCTCCTGCCATTTGCGGTAACCCTCAGGCGCCTGGGACGCGCCGGCTTTCCCCTGCCGCAGACGGCTTTGTGGGCACTGCTTGCCGGGGCGTTATTGATTCCCGATTATACCCTGATCAACGCGCTGGTTTACTTCAACATCAATGGAGCCGGAACCGGACCGGTGACGGTTTCTTTTGCGGCCGGACTGCTGACCCTGGTACCCCTGGCCGTCACCCTCTGCCTGATGGGCCTTGTGGCCTGGAGTTCGTCAAAAGGGGCCAAAGGCAGGGATATTTAAAAAGCGGTCAAGGCGGCTCGCCCGAAGGGTGAAATTTTTCGGCATAAAACGATCTGCAATTCATCAAGCCGCCTGTGACGGGTCGTGTTTTACAAAAGGTCCCGGCGACTTTCAAATTCCAGGGTTACCGGTAACCCATTTTCGTCGAAAAATTTCATGAAACAACTTGTCTACTTTTTCTGCCACTTGCCGTCATCGCCCTGAATCCAGGTGCCGGGCGCGGCCGCCTCACGAATCTGCAGTGCCCGGCGGCTGCCCACCTGCTCCACGGTGGCCCCGGTCTTTCTGGCAATGGCCTGGTAGACCGCCATGCGGTCGCTGTTCTCGGCGGTCACCACGTCGTTGCCTTTGCCGCCGGCATCCCGGACTTCCAGCAGGCCCTGGTTGTTTTCACCGATCGCCCCCTGGGCTTTCAGGTCGTTGATCGCGGGCAGGCGCTCCTGCATGCGGGCTTTTATTTCAGCCTCTCCGGCCAGGGTAAGGGACGCGAACACCAGGCTGATGGCGGCGATCAGTATGCAAAAAACTCGGAATCTGTTTTTCATGGGGATCTCCTTTCAAATGGATGATTCAAAAAGGCGGTACTATTTTTTATCCGGGGCGGACGCGGGCGCGGCAGCGGGCGCCGGCGCGGCAGGCGCGTCAAGGTCGCTGAAAAAGTCATCCAGGGCCTTGTCCACCTTGATGTTGATGTCCACCGTGATGTGAATGGGCTCCACCTGCACCTTGTGCGTGCAGGCCGCGACGGACACAAGCGCGGCCGCCGCGCAGATCAGAAGTTTTTTGTTCATGTCAGACTCCTGTTTTAGGGTTTGATGTTCAGCAGCTCTTTATATCCGATCAGCTGGTTTATGGGAATCCGGAAATTGACGTCAAGACTCAATCCCTTGAATTCAGAGTATTGTTTTTCGTTAGTCACCCGCACGAAACCCCCCTGCTGCTTGTCGTAGACAAAGGGTAAAGACCGCGTGGGCCTGCCGTCGAACTGAAGCTTGACGGAAAGTTCCTCTCCCTCGGAGTTCATCAGCACCTTGGCCCAGTCGTACTGGTAGTTCTTTAACGCCTCCCGGGCCAGGTCGATCTGTCTGTACTGGGCCGATTCCACGGGAAGGCCGGAAGTCAGGATATCGGCCTTGCTCAGGTGGATGAGGCCCCCTTCGCCCGGCGCGGAAAACAGAAAACCGTTGTCAATGGCAATGGCGCCGTTGCTGTAAAGGACGGGAATCCGGCCGCTCACCGTTCCCTGTCCTTCGGCGGCCACCGCGCCCAGCTGGCCCAGCACGTCGGCCAGGTTGAGCCGGTCGCCGTACAGCGTCAGGCTGTAATCCTTCTGCCCCGGCGCCAGCCGCATGCCTTCGGTGTAGACCGTTCCCCGGCACCATTTGAAACTGCTTTTTTCAATAAACAGGGTGGGGCCCGATTCCAGTTGAAGATCGATTCTGCCGTCGGCCAGGCGGATGTCGCCGAAGGCCGCCTCCTTGAAGGCGACTTTCTGGTCCGGGCTGCTTTTAAGCGACGGCAGGCCGGGAAGAATGACGCTGGCGGAAATGCCGGCAATGGCAATCTTTTTTTCCGGCACTCCCACCCTGCAGGCGTCAAGCCGGCACTCCAGCCGGCCGGAGGGGCTGCCATCATGGAACAGCATATCAGCGGCCAGGTCCAGGTTCCCGTTGACCAGAACACCGGCCGCGCCCGGCGCAAAAAGGCCCAGGTCGATGTCCGGGGCCGTGTCCCGAAGGGCCAGCAAAAGGTTCGCGTCCATGACCGGGCCGCCGTCGCCGTCAAGGGAAGCCGTGCCGGTAACAGCGCCGGACAGGCCGGAAAGCACGCCGGGGCCGTACTGCGCGTCCAGGCGCAGTTGCCGCCCCTGCTGCCGCAGGGCGCCGGTGACAACCCCCATGTTCAGGTTTTTCCATTTCACCGGGCCGATGGTCAGGCTGCCCTGCGGGGCCCGGCCGTCCGGCCACTGCCAGGGAAGATGGACAAAGGCCTTGACGATATCCGCCTGCTGCCCGGCCGCGTGGACCTGGCCCAGGGAAAGTTTCAGGTCACCCTTCGCGTTTGTCTGCCCGTCCGGCTCACCGGCAAAGGTAGCGGTGGCGCTGATCTTTGTCCCGGATATGGTGATTTTTTCATCGGCGGCGGCCACAACGGCCCGGGGCAGAGACAGGGAAAGTTCGGCCCAGCCCTTGCCGGCCGCGCCATTGCCCGATACCCGGATCTGTGGCACCGGCATCGTGATCGACGAGCCGCCGGCGTGGATGCGGCAGTCTTGGCTGTTTTCTGCATTCCCGTCACCGGCGGTCAGGTCAAACCGCCACCCGTTGTCGTCCATGCCCCCGGAAAAGGTACCGGCCACGGCCACCGGCCCGGCCAGCGAAAACGCCGGGTCTGTTTCCAACGGTTTTGACGGGGCCACCCCCACGGCAAAAGTCCCCTGTTTTTCTCCCGGGCCGGCTCCCGGCTGAATGTCGGCGGCCAGCCGGTCAAAGGCCAGCTTCACCGGCGATACCAGGGCCAGGTTGGCGCTGTCCATTCGCCAGCCGGTTTCCCTGGTACCGGTCATGGCAATGGAAAGGGGCGCGTCCGGATCGGCCGGTCCCACAACCGTGTTCTGGTATCCGGCGGCCCCGGTGGCCATTTTAAAATCAACGGACGCAGAGACCAGTTCCGCCGGGCGGGTGTTGATGTGTGCCCGGCCTTTTACAGACGCGCTGCCCGAGAGTTTCAGGCCCGGCAAAAGGGCGGTCCATCCCTCAAAGCGTTCCAGGATCAGGGCAGGGGCGTCGATGGTGGCAAACACGGCCCCTTGGTCCAGCATGGCCTGGGCCGTGAGCGTGATTTTCTGGCCGCAGGGAAAAAGATCAATGCCGGCGTTAACGGCGGTTGTCCCCTTGCCTCCAATGGCCAGGGAGGCATCGCAGGGCACCTGGAACAGGTGATCGCCTGCCAGCAGGTTCACCATGGCGCCGGTGATGCGGATAGTGTCCACGGACACCGGCAGGGAGTCCGCGCCGGTATCTGTCTTTTGGCCGGCTTCCCTGGCCGGGGCCGCCGGAACGGGGGTAAATCCGGGAAGCACGACACCGTCGTCCGTGTATTGCGCGTTGAGTACCACCCCGCTCACGGTCACACGTTGAATGTGCCCGCGCAAGGCTCCCCATGGCGTGTAACGCGCCCGGATGGAGGCCGCTTCCAGAAAGGGCCGGTCCTTGTTCCCCAGCATCACGGGGCCGGCCACCGTCTCAAACAGGCCCAGCTTGACAATGGCCACCCGGGCCCGCGAAATACCCGCCTGCTTCGCGGCATTGGGAATGACCGCCGCTTCCAGCCAGCCGGCCAGGAGCACGTTCACGGCCATCTGCCAGCAGAACCACGCCACACCCAGAACAGCGCCGGCAATCAACATTTTTGTGACAAGCTTTTTTATCATGACGAACCGTCTGCGGTGGATCGGGGTTTAAGGAGGACTTTAATACCCGGGGTTTATTCCCATGTTAAAAATCAGGTTTCATTTTTGGAAGCTTTGTTTTTTGCACCGCAAAGGCGCAAAGAGCGCAAAGGGTTGTGCTTTGCTTCGCGGAAAGTCGCCCGCTTTCTTATTTGCGGCATCCATGTTGCGCTTTGCGTCCTTTGCGTCTTTGCGGTGATTGGCCCCCGGGGATAAACAGCGGCGGTCAACCGTCAGATTTTTATTTTCGCCCTGTTGATAAAAAGGTCGGCCAGAATGCCGATGCCAAAGGCCCAGGCCATGTTCGGCACGGCCAGGGCGATGCCGCTGATCAAAAGCGCCACAAAATATTCCTCATTGGTCTTGAGGCTGCGGATCAGGGGGCAGAGTTCAAGGCCGGCAAAAACCAGCAGCACGCCCAGCACGGCATTGGGGATCAGGGTCAGCAGGAAAAAAAACAGTTCACCGAACAGCAGGGCCATCAATACAAACAGGGCGCCGATCATCAGGGGCGCGCCCCCGGTCCGCGCGCCGAAGCGGTAGTGGGCCGCCAGCCCGCCGGTGCCGTGGCACATGGGCACCGCGCCGAGAAAACCGGCCGGCAGGTTGGCAATGCCCATGGTAAAGGCGAACCTGCCGGCCCTGGCCTTTTTAAGCAGCGGGCTCTTGGGAAACAGGGTAAAGCAGGTGTCGGCCGTTCCCACGCAGGCGTTGCCGATGGTCAGCGGCATCTGGGGAAGGATCAGCATGGTGAATGCCAGCCAGAAGTCGCCGGCCGAGGGGATCACCGGACGAATGGGCGTGGGGCCCAGCGCGAAAGCCTGCCCTTTGAAACCGCCGTAAAAGAGTCCCGCCAGAACGCCGAGGCCCAGGGCCGCGATGGCCGCCGGCACCGTGCGGTTGTCCAGCAGCAGCAGCACCATCACAAAGACAACCACGCCCAGGACCAGGTTGACGTTGACGCCGGCCAGACTGGCCGCGCCGCCGGAAAAAAACAGGTCCTTTGACACGATCAGGGCGATCCCCTTGCGCAGAAACACCAGGCCCAGGGCCAGTTGAATGCCCCGGACCACCGGCGGGGTGAACAGCTTTGCCAGCGTGTCCACCACCCCGGTCAGGGCGAAAATCAGCAGCAGGGCCCCGAAAATAATGCCCGAGGCGGCGATCACCGGTTCGGTGATCATGGCCGGGTAGGCAAGGGCAATGGCGCCCACGGCTTTCAAGGGCTGAACCGGCACGGGCAGCCGGTAGTAAAATCCCGTGAGCATGTAAAACAGGCCGAAAGACAGAAACACGGACGAGGGGCTGAGCTTGTTGATCAGGATCATGGCCAGCACAATCGGCAGCAGGGTGCCCAGGTCGCCCAGGGCGCCGGCCAGCTCGACCCGGTCGAACCGGAATTTGCCGGAAAAGGTGTCGTCCACGGGAGGTTCAAAAGGGGGTTTCACGTCTCCGGGTGTTTCGCCGTTGCCGTCCACGTTTCTCATGCAGCGCCTCTCTTGACAGGTTCGGGTGTGGCTGTTGATCGAATTTTAAAAACGACTGCCCTGAATCGGTGCTTGCCCCGGCGGGCCTCCCGACCACAGATTCAAGATATTCGTAATAAAATTGATTGTCAAACACGGCCGCCCGTGGCAAACACCGTCAGAAATGAGAGGTGGTTTTGACATACCCTACTATTCTGGTATAGATGGTAATCATTCGGAGAGTGTCTTCTTCATTAATCTTAAGGTGCGGGACGCGCTTGCGGTGAACTCCAAACATCTCATTCTTTTTTTAAGTGACGGAGGCAACAACCTGCACCTGATGGCCGAGGGGTTTGCGCGGCGGATCATGCCCGAAACAATGGACGTGATTGGCGCCTCCATGACCCCGCCGGGTTTAAATCCGGTCTCCGTTGCCCTGATGAACGAAAAGGGGGTTGATATCACCGGCCTGGACCGGCTGTGCCTGCTCGATGTCGAACCCTTCATGTTTGACCTGATCATCACCCTGGGAGATTTTGATCAGAGCTGCCGGCCCACGTTGCCCGGCATGCCGCCCCATTTCCACTGGGACCTTCCCGATCCCGGCCCTTCAGGCGATGCCGCGGCGCTTGTGGAACAGCTCCGGCAGGCGCGCGATATGCTGGAGACCCGCATTCGTGACCTGTTTGCCTCCGACCTTCTGGGCGCCCTGTTTGTTTCCCGCCGCAACCTGGAACTGGTGCTGGACAACCTTCAGGATGGCGTGATGGCGCACACGCGGACCCGGCGTATATTTTTTTTCAACAAGGCCGCGGAACAGATTACCGGCCGCCGCCGCGAGCAGCTGCTGGGAAAGGATTGCCACGATGTTTTCCCGGGCCGTTTCTGCGGCGGGTTCTGCGAGTTCTGCGAGGGAGAAAAAAAAAGCCAATCGGACAAGGGCATCGTCCACCGGGACGTGACCTACCGGCATCCCGACGGGCGGGAGGCCATTTTGAAGATGGCGGTCATGCCGCTGTATGATGACACGCAAACCGAGGTGGGCGCCATCGTCTCGTTCAAGGATGAAACCGAACTCCACTTTTTGAAAAAAAGGCTGAAACGACACCACTCCCTGGGCGGCCTGATCGGCAGGGATCCCAAGATGCTCGACCTGTTTGACCATATCCGCGAGGTCGCCGCCGTTTCCCTGCCGGTGTATATCGAAGGGGAGAGCGGCACCGGCAAGGAGCTGGTGGCCAATGCCATTCACGACAACGGCCCCCGGGCCGGCAAACCTTTTGTGGCGGTCAATTGCGGCGCCCTGCCGGAAGGGGTGCTGGAAAGTGAGCTGTTCGGCCATGTGCGGGGCGCCTTTTCCGGCGCGGTGAACGACCGCAAGGGCCGCTTCGAACTGGCCCACGAAGGCACGATCTTTCTTGACGAAGTGACCGAACTGCCCGCCCCCATGCAGGTGAAGCTGCTGCGGGTGCTTCAGGAGCAGATCGTCGAGCCGGTGGGCAGCGAGCAGGCGCGCAAGGTGGACGTGCGGGTGATCAGCGCGTCCAACCAGGACATCCGCCGCCTCATGGAGCAAAAGAAATTCCGGAGGGACCTGTTCTACCGGCTTTGCGTGGTGCCTATCACCCTGCCGCCCCTGCGGGAACGTCAGGTGGACATTCCGGTGCTGGTCGATTTTTTCCTGGAAAAGACGGCCCGGGAGCTGAACCGGCCGGTGCTGGTGCCGTCCGATCAGGTGCTGGACCTGTTCGACCGGTATCCCTGGCCCGGTAATGTGAGGGAACTGCGCAACACCATCGAGTTCGCCTATGTCAAGTGCCGTCGGGGATTAATTGAGACCGGCCACCTGCCGCCGGAAATCCTGTCCGCGGCACAGTCTCACCGCATGCTGCGGCCCGGACCCCGCATGAAATCCAGGGAGGATGTGCTGCGCGCCCTGGAACAGGCCGAAGGCAACCGGAAGGAGGCGGCCCGGTTCCTCGGAGTGAGCCGGGCCACGCTTTACCGGTATCTGGTCCTGTATGACCTGAAATAATCCTCCCTTTACATCTCAAATCTCAAAACCCTCTCAAATTCGGCGGCTGATAATTTGAGACCCCGGTGTCAGGCCTAATAAAATCAATAAATTCAGTTTGATGTGAATAAAGCCCTTCGCGTTCGGATTGCGCGGGGGGCTTTTTTCTTTCTCAAAACACGCAGCCGTCTCAATTCCTGTTCAGGCGTGATTTGGAAATAAAATTTAATAAAATCAAAATCTTAATTTTATCCGTCATGTTTGGCACAGAATCTGCGAATACGGAGGCGGGGGTAATGAAGATGATGCCAAAAGACAAAACAGCCATGATGTCTGCCGGCCGGTCAAACGACAACCTCAAAAAAGTCATCGACCTGACTTACGAAATGCTTGAGCTGGCCGATCACGGCGACACCTTCCGGTCGGATGCCGGCTGCGGGGTTGTTTACGGCGCCCTGCGCGATTCCGCCTACAAGATCCGCCAGATGGCCTTCCGGGAGCTTTCGGAGCATGGCGTCCCGCTGCCTCCGGACGCCATTAAGGATAATGATGCCAACCGGCGGAATGCGCCGAATGAGGTCAATAATCAAAACGAGAGGAAAGGCAAATGAGCAAAAAAATTCTTGTCGTGGATGATGAACAGGATGTCCTGAATTACCTGACGGCCCTGTTTCAGGACAACGGCTACCAGACCGTGACCGCGGGCGACGGCCTTAAAGCCGTTGAAGCGGCGCGCGCGGAAAAACCGGATCTGATCACCCTGGACATCACCATGCCGGACCAGTCCGGTATCCGCACCTACCGCCAGTACAAGCAGGACCCGGCATTAAAGAAGATCCCGGTGATTATTATCACGGCCATGGGCGAGGACGTGAACACCTTCATTAAACGTCTTCAGGGCTTTGTAAAGCCCGAAGGGTTCATGAGCAAACCCATCGACCCGGACAGGCTGGTTGAAATGACGGCCGGCCTGCTGGCCGCCAGGCCTTAACATCTCGGTAAAGGAGAGAATTCATGTCCATGATCGTCTATGGAATTGCGTACCTGGCGGTGATCGTTTTTCTGGCCGCCGTGGCAAAAAAGGTCGTCGATTATCTGAAAAAACCGATCCACATCCGCTGGGAGCTTTATCCGGTGGCCCATGAAGGAAAGCGCGCGTCTTACGGCGGCAGCTATCTGGAAGACGTGGACTGGTGGAAAAAACCCCGCCATAAATCCATGATCGGCGAACTCAAGGTCATGGTGCCGGAAATACTGCTGCTCAAGGCGGTGTGGGAAAACAACCGGCCCCTCTGGTTCCTGACGTATCCGTTTCACCTGGGGCTCTACCTGATTATCGGGTTTATGGGCCTGCTGGGACTCGATGCGCTGATTCACCTGACCGGCATTTTCGCCGGGTCGGCCCTGGTTTCCGCGCTGACGGCCCTGACCGGCCTGGTGGGGCCGGCCGGATTTCTTCTGTGCCTTTTCGGCGCGTGCGGCCTGTTCTACCGGCGCCTGACCGATTCGGAGTTGCGGAACTATTCGGCGCCCAGCCACTTTATCAACCTGGGTCTCTTTGTCTTCATGATGGCCATCGCCCTGGGCACGTGGCTCTTTGCCGACCCGCAGTTTGTCATGGCCCGGGAGTTTGCGCGCGGGTTTGTGGGCTTTCACCCGGTGGCCTTCACCAGCGGGCTCTTTGCCGCCCAGGTGCTGGCCGCCTTCCTGCTGATGGCCTACATCCCCCTGACCCACATGGCCCACTTCTTCATGAAGTATTTCCTGTATCACGATATCCGCTGGGGTGATGCGCCGAACATCAACAGCCCCGAAACCGACAGGAAGATCGGCATTGTCCTGAACTATCCGGTCTCCTGGTCCGCGCCCCACATCGCGGGCGATGGAAAGAAAACCTGGGCGCAGGTGGCAACATTCAACCCGGCGGCGCCGGCCAAGGCAGGAAAGGAGTAAGACCATGAGCACAAAGAAAAACCGCAAGGCGCTGAAGATCGGGGATATCGCCAAAGATACGGAAAAACTGACCACCGTGGACGTGGCGGACCTGATGCCGGTCCCGGCCGACCTGGACGACAAGGAGTGGGCCGGGATTCCGCGGGAGACCCGCGAGGAATATGTCTGCATTCTGGACGACACCTGCGTGCTTCCCATCCCCATTCCGAAAACGGACAAGGAAAAGGAGGCGTTCGTAAACAAGTTCCTGGAGGGCATGCGCAAGCTGTTCACCCCGGAGAACAACTGGACCTTTCTGGCCATGCTGGACACCACCATGGAGCACTGCGCCAGGTGCAACACCTGCTCGGACGCCTGCCATCTTTATGAGGCCAGCGGGAAAAACGAGATGTACCGTCCCACCTACCGAACCGAGATATTCCGTCGTCTGTACAAAAACTACGTCAAGAAGGACCCCCTGGCCAAATGGAAGACCGGCGACGTGGACTTAAACTGGCGAACCGTGGCCCGGCTGGGAGAGCTGGCCTACCGGTGCAACGTATGCCGCCGGTGCGCCCAGACCTGCCCCATCGGCGCGGACAACGCCCTGGTGGCACGGGAGATCCGCAAAATTTTCAGCCAGGAGATGGGCATCACCCCGCCGGAGCTGCACGACAAGGGGTCGATGCTTCAGCTCAAGACCGGTTCCTCCACCGCCATGACCAGCCTGGTGGTGAAAGACAACATCGAGTTCATCGACGAGGACTTTTCAGCGGAAACCGGCTTTGAGTTCAAGACTCCCTGGGACGTGGAGGGCGCCGATATCCTGCTGATCCATAATGCCGGGGAGATCATGGCGTGGCCGGACAACATCGCGGCGTTTTCGATCATCTTCGAGGCCGCGGGCCTGTCGTGGACGCTTTCCAGCGACCTGGCCGCCTATGATGCCATTAACTATGGCGTGTTCTACGACGATGTCCAGTTCGCGCGCACGGCCCTGATTCATGCCCAGGCCGCCAAGAAGCTGGGCGTTAAAAAGATCGTTCTGAGCGAGTGCGGACACGCGCACAAGGCCCTGACGGTCATCGCCGACCGGGTTCTGCCCCCGGGGCTTCAGATACCGCGCGAGAGCTGCTTTCCGCTGCTCAGGGACATCGTCCTCTCCGGCAAAATCAAGCTGGACCCGTCCCGGAACAATTTCCCGGTGACGGTCCATGATCCGTGCAACCTCACCCGGCTGATGGGCATCATCAAACCCCAGCGGGAGATTTTGCACAAAATCTGCCCGCAGTTCCGGGAGATGCATCCCCACGGCCCGCACAACTACTGCTGCGGGGGCGGCAGCGGCTACGCCATCATGAGCCGGAACACCATACCCGAGTGGCGGTTCAAGATCACCGGCCGAAAGAAGCTGGAACAGGTGCTCAACGCTTTTTCCGACTGCCGGGGTCCGGAGCCGAAGAAATACCTGTGCGCGCCCTGCTCGAACTGCAAGGGCCAGATGCGCGACATGATCGAGCGCTATGAACTGCTGGAAAAAGAGGGCCTGGCCTATGGCGGGCTGGTGGAACTGATCGTCAACGCCATGGTGGACGTGAATCCCGGTTTCATCAAGTGGGGCGAGGAGTAGCCCTTATCCTGCGCCCGCGCCGGATCGCCCCCGGTGCGGGCGGCCCATCAACCCATCAATACGGAAGGGAGGAACCGATCATGACAAAGGCAAACGAGAAAAGAATACTGATCGTGGATGACGAGCCCGATGTCCGCAATTTTCTGGCCACGCTGATTCAGGATGCCGGATTCCAGACGGAGACGGCGGTGGACGGCGTTGACGCCCTGGAAAAGATTCAGGCGAGAATTCCGGATTTAATGACCCTGGACATGGTGATGCCCCGCAAGTCCGGTCTTCGGCTGATCCGCACCATCAAACAGGACGAGCGGTGGGCCGGCATACCCATCATTGTCATCACGGCCCATGCCCATGACGAGTTCGGCAACGAAGATATCCGGGAGTTCAACGCCTTCACCTCGAACATGCGGCCCCGTTACATCATGGAAAAGCCGGTGACCCCGGAAAAGCTCATCAAGGCCATCTGCGAGATTCTTCAGGTGGAGCCCGCCGGCGACATGGCGGGAGACACCCGGACCAGGAGCGTGCGTGACGAGGTGTTCAGCCTGCTGGGCGCCACGGACGGCAATACGCTGAAAAAAGTCCGCGAGCTGCTTAAAAACGGATGATCCGCGGCGCGGGGTTTCCCGCCCGCCCGTTTGAAAAAGCTGTCTCCCGGCCTCCGTTTGTTCTATAAAGATCAGGAAGGCTGTTTTAAACCGGCGTGCGGGACAGATGGAAGCGCTCATGAAAGTGATGATCATCGACGACGAAAGGGACACCCGGGTCTATCTGATGGCGGTCCTTGAAGATAACGGGTACCAGGCATGCGCGCTGGATGCGAACCAGGACGTGACCGGCGGCATTCTTAAAAACGGGCCCGACCTGATCGTGCTGGACATCATGATGCCCCGGCGGTCGGGCATATCCGTCTACAGGGAAATCCGATCAGAGCCCCGGTTTAGCCATATCCCCGTGATCATCATAAGCGGCATGTCCCAGGCCGGGACCTTTCTGGAAACGGAATTTAATCAACTCGCGGGCGATGATGCCGCGGAAAAGCCCGACGGGTTCATTGAAAAGCCGGTGCGGCTGGCGGAGTTTCTCGACCTTGTGGAAACCACACTGAAAAAAAGAGGACCCTATGGCCCCCACGCCGAATGACGGTGGAAAATGGACAAAAGAGGTTCTGACGGGCTGGATCCGCGAGAACCTGTTTGACGTGGTGCCCATGGCGATTGCCGTGATCGACCAGGACTACAATCTGATCCACGCCAACAAGGCTTTTGAGCAGATGTTCGGCGCGTGGCAGGGGCGCAAATGCCATGCCGTCTACAAGGACAGGGACTCCATGTGCCCGGACTGCAAGGGAAGCGCCGCCTTCAAGGACGGCGTGCCCCGGATCAATGAGGAGATCGGGTACAACAAGAACGGCCGGCTCACCCGGTATATCAAGCACACCATTCCGGTGGTGGACAAAAGCGGCCACATCCCCTTTCTGGTGGAAATGGCCACGGACGTGACCGAGTTCGAGCAGGTCCGGCGCGAGCACCAGCTGTTGTTCGACCAGGTGCCGTGCAGCATCATTATCATCGACCGCCATTTCAACATCGTCAAGGCCAACCAGCGGACCCGGGACCTTCTGGGCGATGTGGAGGGCCGGCGCTGTTACGATATTCTCAAAAGCAAAGGCGATGTGTGCGGCGACTGCACGGCCCGGAAAACCTTCATCGACGGCGGCGTCCACACCGGCCATTCCGTGGTGAACAGCCGGGACGGCCGGACCATCCATTTTCATGTCACCACCGTTCCCCTCAACATGGTGGACGGCAAGTTCGACCTGGTCATGGAAATGGCCGTGGACGTCACCCAGATCCTGCACCTGGAGGACGAACTCAACATCGCCAACAGCTTCATGGCGTCCATGATCGCCACCTCCCTGGACGCCATCATCGCCACCGGCGAGCAGGGGAATGTGACCATTTTCAATCCCGCGGCAAAGCGCCTGTTTAATGTGGGCCCGGAAAAAAGAGTGGACCAGCGGGAACTGGACGTCATGCTGCCCGCCGGTTTTCTGAACCGGGTTTATTCGGAAGCCGATCCCGTGTACCTGCCCGAGGCCACGGTCCGCTCTATCGACGGCCAGCCCATTTTCGTGCGCCTGGCCGGCATGAAGCTGAAGGTGGACCACCGGCTGATGGGCATGGCCTTCTGGGTCCAGGACCTGCGGGAGATCAAACGGCTGGAAGCGGAAAAGTTCGAGGCCGAGCGACTGGCCGCCGTGGGCCAGACCGTGGCCGGGCTTGCCCACGGGGTCAAGAACCTGCTCAACGGCCTGGAAGGCGGCATGTACATGCTTTCTTCCGGCATGAAAAAAGGGGATGCCGAACGCCTGGCCACGGGCATCGACATGCTGGAGCGCAACATCGCCAAGATATCCCGGTTTGTGAAGGAGTTTTTAAGCTTTTCAAAGGGAAGAAAAATCAAGGCGGCCATGGTCGATCCGGCGGCCATGGCAAAAGAGGTGGTGGATCTTTATTCAGTCAAGGCAAAGGAGCTGGGCATCGCCCTGATTTACGAACCCCACGGCCGCATTCAGGAAGCGGCCCTGGACAGCCAGGGCATGCAGGAGTGTCTGGCCAACCTGGTGGGCAACGCCATCGACGCCTGCATGATGAGCGACAAGGACAGGCCGTGCCACGTATGGGTGAAAGTCCACGAGCAGAACAGGGTCTTGGTGTACGAGGTGGTGGATGACGGCTGCGGAATGGACTACGAGGTCAAGCAGAAAGTCTTTACCAATTTTTTCACCACCAAGGGCCTGGGCGGCACCGGCCTTGGCCTGCTGACCACCAAGAAGATCGTGCAGGAGCACGGCGGCACCATCACCATGGAGTCCGAGCTTCACAGGGGCACCACCTTCCGCATCAACCTGCCCCGGCACCGCCTTCCCAAACTCAGCGACGACGGCGCGGACACGAATTAGCCGGCTTCCCCGGCCCCGATTCCACAAGGCTGTAACCCCTGAACAGGGGGAGTGGCTTTTCCCCACCTTATCATCGGGATCGCTATCGGTATCGGTATCGAATCAACAGGTGCCACGTTCTGACCGCCACCGCACGCGTCAATCCCTGCCGCTGGGAACGCGGCAAAACCCTACATTGCTCTACACCCGCAGAGGAAGGATACGCGCCCTGGATTTTTTATCATCAATGGTGACCAAAGCCCCTGCATCGAGATGCTGCTTGAACTGGTGGAGTGCCGCTGTCACAAAACCTGAAAGATGTTCTGGCGTCACATCCTGGGCACGCACCTGAATGACACTCGGATAATCCGCGTTTGTTGCCGCCAGAATGGCGCCAAAGTCCAGGTCATGTGTAAATATGACACATCCATGGGACTTGGCGTACTCAAAAATTTCATGGTCGGTCGCAGTCGGCCGCCCAATAGAAGACCAGTGAACAGCCTCCCATCCGGCTGCCGTAAGCACCGGAACCCACTGAGGGGAAAGGTTCATGTCAATCAGCAACTTCATGCCGATTCCTGCGCAAAGGGAATGTCGATCTCTTCGACACGCCATGCGGCATAGGCAAGGGCCTGGTCAATATCTTCCGGCTCAAGGTATGGATACAGTGTCAGAATCTCCTGCCTGCCGTGACCGGAAGCCACCAGCCCGACAATGGTTCCCGCGGTTATTCGCATACCGCGGATGCACGGCTTTCCCCCCATAACCCCGGGGTCAAATGTAATTCTGGTCAACTCCGCCATCTCGGCCTCCCTGAAACAAGTTCTTCTTGGCGACACTATACAATAGATATGCTTTTTCACGCAAACGGTCTCGCGGTGAAAACGGATACGAATTGCCCCTGGAGCGGCCCCTGACATCCAAGCCGGATGGTTTTGCCGTGGCCACCTGCCCGGCCTTGACGCCATCGGGCTGTAACCCCTGAACAGGGGGATTGTTTTTCCCCACCTTATCATC
Organism: Thermodesulfobacteriota bacterium; assembly: GCA_049320925.1. Classification (GTDB taxonomy): domain Bacteria; phylum Desulfobacterota; class Desulfobacteria; order Desulfobacterales; family Desulfosudaceae; genus Desulfosudis. Next base: position 21,595 of record JBMORB010000140.1, read on the forward strand.
GGGATCGCTATCGGTATCGGTATCGCAATTCTATGCGCCCGTAAAGGTATCAGGTCCCGCGGATTTCTATCGGGCTGCAGGGGCGCAAAATTTTAGGCCCTGTTCATTTCTTCTCTGCTTCAAGGGACTCTATAAATATTTTAGCGTCTTTCAGGCTCGCCCCGCTTTCTTCCCGAAATGCCTTGATGGCGTCGATCTTCTTGCCGCCTGCCAGCAACTCAAGAACTTTTGAAGAGGGCTGCCATGATGGCGGTTCGCCGGACTCAATACCCAGACTTCGGAAAAGATAGCTCATCTGACTCTCAAGCTTCTCTATACGTTCCTTCAGATCACCGACATCCGTATCTTTCCTGCTGCCGAACATATTTCCCCCTCCCCTGTATTTTATTGAATCGCCCCGCCCAACTTTCACGTTAACCGGCTACATCATCGGAATCGGTATCGGTATCGGTATCGAAAGCGAAATCGAAAATTCATGTACTGCCGTACGGGCAAAGATCATCCATGTAGTCTCGTAGGTTGGGTTGAGCACCGCGAAACCCAACATCAATCGGCTGCGCCGGGCTGTAGGGGCGTAAAATTTTACGCCCTTGAGATCAAATTTTTTACCCGCATCTATCCGTGTACTTTTCTTGGCGCAAGAAAAGTACCAAAAGAAACACGCCCTGCAGCTTGGCCTTCGGCTTCCCTCGCGCAAACACTTTTTTCAGCTGCGGGCAGGAACTCGCCCGCCTGCGGCTGGCTCAACGGCGCAAATCTCGGGCGGCGAAGCCGCACCGAGATTTGCTGGTTCGTCCGTCCTATTGTTTCGTCCAAGGGTATGTCATTTTTTTCACGTTGTGGTAGTTATCGTCCAGTGATGGTTGGAGGGCAATCAGAGCCGTGAGGCGGCGGGCCATTTCAGTGACGTAGCGGACCTCGTCGGGAGTCAGTCCGCGCCCGAGAAGCGGC
>JBMORB010000141.1:0-2986 GCA_049320925.1 Thermodesulfobacteriota bacterium
CCGAAACTGGCGCCCTGTGACGTCAACCGCCTGCTGGACGAAGTGGTGGACGGTTTCATGGAACGGGAATGCCATGTGGCCAATATCGACATTGTCAAGGAGTATGCGCCGAGACTGCCCCAGATCCTGATAGACGCCGACCAGATGCGGCAGGTGATTCTAAATCTGGTCAACAACGCGGTGGACGCCATTGCAGGCCCCGGGAAAATCACCCTGAAGACCTCCATTCATGACGATGTCGTCACCATGACGGTTTCCGACACGGGCAAGGGCATTCCCCACGAACACATGGGCAAGATTTTTTCGCCGTTTTTCACCACCAAGGAGGCGGGAAAGGGAACCGGCCTGGGCCTTGCCATCAGCCTGAGCATCGTGGAAGCCATGGGCGGACGCATGGACGTGCAGTCCCTGCCCGGCGCGGGCACCAGCTTCATGATTACCCTGCCGGTGAGACGTTCCGCCGGATAAGCTTTCTAAACGGGAACAAGGATAAAATACAGATCAGAATATCAACTACCAAGGCATCAAAGGAGGCGCGGTATGGCCGACGGCAAGGAGAAAACAAAAAAATCTGGGTATGATAAATACGTGGACTGGAAGGTATTCATCATTCCCCTGGCGCTGTGCGCCGTGATCCTGATGCTGCCCACGCCTTACAGCATGAAGGACGTGGGCATGGAGTACCAGGTGGGGCCGAAGGCGGTAGTCAACTACCTGACCACCACCCTGTTTGAGAAACCCAGCAGTGAGTCCGAGCAGTGGCACCTGCTGACCGCCCAGATCATGGAGCAGAACATCAAGATGGGCACCCTGGCCAGAGACCAGTTTTTGAAACGGGACGTCAAATGGTGCAAGGGGTACAAGATTCCGGCCGCGGACTCCAACCTGGCCAAAGCCCAGGAGTTCATCGCGGCCCAGGTGGCCCCCGAGCGGTTTGAGGAGATCATGCGGTCCGCCGCCGACCTGCGCAAGACCGGCCTGACCTATGATTCCCTGAATGAAAAAGACAAGACCCTGGCCGACAAGGGAGCCTGGCACATCAAGGCCGCCATTGTCATGGCGGTCTTTGTGGTGGGCTGTTTCCTCACCGAGTGCATCCCTTTGCCGGGCGTGGCCTTCTGCATGGGCATCTTTCTGGTCCTCGCCGGCGTTGTCAGCCGCAACGACGTGGCCCAGCTTTACTGGAGCGACGCCTGCTGGTTTATCATGGGCAGCCTGATGTTCGCGGCGGCCTTTGTGAAAACCGGCGTGGACAAACGGGTCTGCCTGATGATGTTCAAAAAGCTGGCCGTCCCCAACGTGAAGTGGATCACCCTGATTTTTTTTCTGATCATCACGCCCCTGGCCGCCTTTATCTCCGACCATGCCCTGGCCGCCATGTTTCTGCCCATCGGCATGCTGCTCTACCAGAACAGCCTGACCGAGGAGGTCCCTGAAGACACCGAACTGGCCAAGCTGCTGATGATCACCATCGCGGTAGCGTGCAACATCGGCGGCCCGGGCGCGCCTTCCGGCGGCGCCCGGAACGTGATCATGATGACCTACCTCAACGACATGTTCGGCATGGACATCGGCTATTTTCAGTGGATCACCTACTGCTTCCCCTTCCTGGTGGTCATGATCCCGGCCGCCTGGCTGCTGGTGAATTTCGGTTTCAGGCCAAAAATCAAAAGCCTGGCCCCGGCCATGAACCACCTGCAGGCCCAGATCAGCAAAATGGGCGGGTGGAGCCGGACCCAGATATCGGCCCTGATCATCTTCGTGGTCATGGTGTTCGGATGGTTTACGGAAAAATCCTTCTATGACATGGGCATCTACCCGGTGCGCCTGGGCATCGGCGTCATTGCCGTGGGCGGGGCCGTGGCCTATCTTTTGGCCGGCGTGGTGAACTGGCGGGACTACCAGGAACGGGTGGACTGGGGCGTGGTGTGGCTCTATGCCGGGGCCATCATCTTTGGCCGGGTCCTGGATGAAACCGGCGCGGCCTACTGGCTGGCCCGGACCGTCCTGGAGAACACGGCGTCGATGGGCCTTGACGCGGGCCTGCCGCTTCTGGCCCTTTCCAGCGGCCTGACCGCCATCGTCACGCAATTCATGGCGGACGGGCCGGCGGCGGCGGCCGTAGGCCCCGTGGTTCTGAACATGGCCGGTTTGGCCCATCCGGGCACTTCATTTCTGCCTTTTATCGCCATGGCCACCGGTATCGCTTCGTCCTTTGCCTACTGCCTGGTCATCGGCACACCGCCCAACGCCATTGTTTATGCCAGCGGGTATCTTGCGCCCAAGGACTTTCTCCGGGCCGGGATCCCCCTGTGGTTCATCTCCAATATCGTGCTCATGAGCTTGAGCGGGCTTTACTGGGCTGCCAGGGGGTTTGCCGGGCTGCCGAATTTTTAACGACACCAGCGAGGTAAAATCATGGATAAGCGAGCGCATTCAGAAAAACAGTTCGTCTATGAAAACGGACGGCTCTATTTTTCAAAACGGATGGAACGCAATGTGTTTTTCGTGCTGACCCTCCTGATGATGGGCGCCGGCCTTCTGGTTAAATTCGGCATACTGTGAGGCGCGCCATGACCCGGACAACCAACATCATTTCAGGGAGTTATCTGAACGCTTCAGGACAACTGTTGAAAAGCCCCGGCGCATTTTTCGATAACTTCCGCGACGCCGGTGCCGGCGCGGGAACCGCCGTACGGTTTCTGGCCATGGCCGGGCTGCTGCATACCGCGGCCGGCCTGATGGTCGCCAGACCGGCCCAGCCACTGGTCTTTGCCGCGATCACCTTCGCCAACGCCATGGGGATGGTTCTGTTTTCCGGGATTGTCGGCTACATCGTCATGGGCATGTTCCTGGGCAGAAAGATCCCTTTTCCCAGGCTGTTTTCCGTCTACGCCTTTGCCTCCGGCACCACGCTGCTCTTTTCATGGATTCCCTTTTTCCTGTGGCTGACCGAACCGTGGAAATGGTGGCTGGTTTACACCGG
>JBMORB010000142.1:0-2931 GCA_049320925.1 Thermodesulfobacteriota bacterium
CGACCCACTCCCGGGGCAACGTCTATATGTCCCTCATGCGATCCACCTCTCTGCGGGGGTACTCGTTTGTCATTACCGTGGATACCCCCCGACAGCAGGTCGAGGTGAAGTCCTATAAACTGGGGTCGAAATATGACCGCATGATGTAGACCGGAAAAAGGCGAGGCCTTCATCCGAATCGGAATCGCCATCGGGATCGGTATCGGTATCGAAATCGAATGTAATGCACGATGGATTTTAAAAAGATGTTCTCTCTCTTTCCTTTATCCGTGCACCTTTCTTGCCGCCAAGAAAAGTACCAAAAGAAGCGCGCTCCGCGGCTTGGCGTTCGGTCCCGCCGCAAAGAAAGTTGATGCTGGGCAATAATGAGGGAGAGTCATTTTTCAAGAAAACCGCCATACATCAAATTCGATATCGATACCGATACCGATAGCGACAAATAAACGAAAAGTATGCTGTCATGATTAAAACCGTTTTGGGACAATGGTAATTCGGGGCACAGAATATATCGATAAAAAGGAGCCGGGAAATGTCTCTCAAAAAAATCGTCAGGGGTCTTCTGCCGGGGCTGCTGTCGGTCGTCCTTGTTTTGGCCTTTCAGCCCGCGACGGCCGCCGAGCAGTCGGTGAGCCATGTTTATCCGCCGCTTCAATGGAACTACCAGGGCAAAGATGTGCCGGAAACCTACTGGACCCCCTGGCTGCCCCTGGGCGCCCAGGAGATTACCCGGTTTCGCTTCGGGTTCCGCTTCTCTTCCGGGACCATTGCCGTCAAATGTCCGGTCAAACTTACCTTCAAATACGACCCGGCCCAGGTCCAGGCCGGCGGCGACGTGGCAGTCAAGGTCAAGGCCGAGCTGACGGGCGCGGACTACAACACATTTGAAAGCGCTTTCGGCCTTCACCTCCCCAACGAGATTCAGATCGGGTTCTTCGGCATCACCGGTGTTCCGGACATTCTGCCGTGGTACACCCTGCCGGTGGACCTGTGCGGCATTCTCCAGTCGATTCCAGGATTAAGCGAGGGCGCTGCCCAGACCGTGGGCAATATCTGCTCGGCGATTGAAAACGTGGGGGTCAACATGGCCACCGAAGACGCCCTGCCCCTGCCCGGCACCGGTTCTTACCACGACACCCGGCAGCTCATCTCCGTGGACCTTTCCACGCTGATTCCCAAGTCCAAGGTCAACGACCTGACCATCGCCCTTTTCAACCGCCTCAGCACTTCCCTGGGACCCGACGCCATGGAGGAACTGCTGACCATCATCCGTCTCACCAAGGGCGTGAACCAGGCCGGCGCCGTGGAATTTCTCACCGACCTCTGCAGCAAGGCCGCTGAAAAAATCGTGAACCTGGCCAAGATCGGCGTCACCGGTGATCCCTATTACAGTGTCGAGGGGGTCGAGCTGACGGCCATGGCCCGCATGTACATTCCCGGCGGAAAGGGCAGCGGCACCTACCCCCTGACCTTCACCGCCTCGGGCCAGGAGCAGACCATCACCTTCAGGGACATCACCCCCTTCATCGGTAACAACGACAAACTCCGCGTGGTGATAGACAGCATGACCTACCGGTTCAAACTCAGGCAGGGGCTGATCCCGGTCATCGACATCAGCTTCGTCCCTGTTCCGGTGCCTTCAAATGAAAAATACATCACCCTGACCGGCGCCAAAAAGGATTTCGCCGAAAGCGAGTTTGTCGTGGACCTGCCCATCCAGCCCTCCACCGAAATCATCCAGTCCCTGCGGACCAACGCCGGCTGCACCTCCATGAGCGTCAACTTCGCAAGCCCGCTGTTGCCCGTCAAGGCCACGGTCAAAGCCTACGACGGACAGACCCTGGTGAAAACGGTCACGGAAGGAAGTTTTAAAACCGCCCACAACGTGATCGTGCCGGGCCTTGCAAAGGGAAAATCCTACCGGTTCGTGGTAGAAGGGAAAAACGAAAGAAACGAAACCATCCCCGCTAAAGAAGTCACCGGCGCCACGCGGTCCAGCGACTGCCCCACGCGAAACGAAAGCATGGTCTGCAACGCCCTTCAAATGTCCAACCCGTCGGCCCAGGCCGGCGTAAACTACATCGACGTGAGCTGGACCACCAACCAGGCGGCCTCCACCGAGACCATGTTTTCCCCCTCGCCGGATATTTCGGTCAACTACGTGGTGGCGGTGAAAAAACAGGACGGCCAGGTGACACAGGGATGGGTGACACAGGGCGGCCGAAGGGAGTTTACCACCAGCCACGTTATGCGCATCAGCGGGCTGGAGCCCAATACCACCTATTACTATAACCTGCGCTCCTGGACCTTTAAGGACAATGACGAGACCAAGCAGCCCCTGGACATGGTGGGCTACGTGGGCCAGGTCACCACCCTGGCGCCGCCTCCTCCACCCTTTGTGCGGGTCAAGGTGCTTTTCATGGACGGGCGGCCGGTGGCAGACGTTCCAGTGGAACTTATCAAAAGCGGGGAAAGCTCGCCGGTGACCTATGTGACCGGCAACGACGGTTACACGCAGCCGGTCCTGCAAACCGCCGGGGCCACCTACACCATGCGGGTCCAGGGCCAGGCCTGTTACCAGGACAACTCCCAGCTTTTCGGCACTGTGCCCTCCAACGTGTCCGGAGAGTGGGCCTTTCCTCAGCTGACGCTTGTTCCCAAACCCTGCCCCGGCGGTTATGTATACGACACCGGGGGGCAGCCGGTGAACAGCGCCACGGTGCTGTCCGGCAGCCGGCAGGTCACCACCAACGCCCAGGGGTACTACACCTTCGGCGACTGGCGGCCGACCAGCCCGGTGAACATATCGGTAAGCAAAACCGGGTATGTGACCCAGCAGACCACGGGTAAGGTCGCTGCCTGCGGCATGGCCCGCTGCCTGTCCATTGACCCGGTGGTGCTGCCCGGCAGCACGGCCACCCTCAACATCACGGT